>CAIUTH010000127.1 GCA_903902075.1 uncultured Alphaproteobacteria bacterium | reverse complement strand
TCGACCTTCACGCTGCCCGCGGCGATGCCGAACAGCGACGAGCCGATGGCGTTGCGTTCAAAGATGACGTCGTTTTCCGCGTAAACCTTGACGGCGCAGTCCAGAAGAAACTCGCGCATCTGCAACGGTGACAGGCCCTTGAGGATTTCGACATTGTCGCGCAGGAACTCGATCCAGTCGGCCACACTCTTCCTGATCGGCACGTCTTTCAGGCGCTGTTCGAGCAAGGGTTCGTCGGCGGGTTTCAGTTCGGTGTTACCGGCGATGAACTCCACCACGTCATAGCCCTGGTTCATGCAGTGCTTGATCAGGGGGTAGCCGGCAAGCGCGCCGATGGAATAGACGCCCGGCACAGTGGTTTCGAATTGGGGTGAGAGCTTGGGGAAGGCGTCGCGCGCCTCGCTGGTGAACTGGATGCCGCCTTTCAGCTTGGGGCGGCCCTTGTCGTCTAGGTTGTCGGGGTCGGGCGTGGCGCCGATGGATTCGACAAAGCCGCGCGGCGCTGCAGACCCCATGCGCGCGATGATGCGGTTGCAGGGCAGCCGGCTTTCGCCTTCGGGCGTCTCGATGGTGATCCAGCCTTCCTCGATCTTGGACGGGCTGGCTTCCGACAGGATGTTCAGGCGCCCGGCCTTCTGGGCTTCCATCATCATCTCGACATTGGCCGCCTTGGCCTTGGAGAAATCCTTGGAGCGGTTGACGATGGTGACGGTGTTGTTCTGTTCGGGATCTTCGGCCAACCCGCGGGCATTTTCGATGCCGGCATCGCCGCCGCCGATCACGAAGACATGTTCATCGAAATACTCGCGCGGATCGTCCAGTTGGTACTGGACATGGGGCAGCTTGGCGCCGTCGCAGCGCACTAGGTTGGGATTGCCCTGAGTGCCAATGGCCATGATGACAGTCTGCGTCTTCACCACATCGCCGCTGGTCAGGGTGATGGTGAAGTCGCCCTTGACGCCGGTTACAGACTTGACCTCGGCTTTGTAGCGGACATTGGCCTTGGCGGTCTGCTGGTTCCAGTTTTCCAGAATGGTTTCGCGCTTGCCTGCATCAAAGGTGCAATCCGAGCGTAAGGTGAGGCTGACCGGGGTTGCCATCACATGCTTGCCCTTCTGATACCGGTAGATGGTGTCGGAGAGGTGGTCGGTTTTTTCCAGCAGCACGTGGCTCAGACCAAGTGCAGCGGCGCGGTTTGCCGCGCTCATACCCGCCGGCCCGGAGCCGATAATAGCGATCTTAAAAACTTCCGACACTACTGTCCCCACCCCATCCGAAATCCGCCTAAAGACCCGGATTATTTAGTTATTTCACAGCCCTACGGGGTAAGCTAGTGTCTCCGGACAGGGTGTGACGGGCAATCGCAGGGACCATGGCGGCGGAAATCGGACAATTGGCGCTTGTTTTGGCATTCGTGCTGGTGGGCGTGCAGTCAGTGGCGCCCTTTTGGGGGGCCGCCCGGCGGGACGCAGCCCTGATGGGGCTGGGCCGGGCCACCGCCCTGTTGCAACTACTTTTTGTCACTTTGGCGTTCGGCGCCCTGGCCGCCGGTTTTGTCGGCAAGGACTTCTCCATCGCCTTGGTGGCTCAGCATAGCAACACGGCCCAGCCGGCCATTTACCGTTTCGCCGCTACTTGGGGCAGTCACGAAGGCTCCATGCTGTTATGGGTCCTGATCCTGGCGCTGCAGGGTGGTGCGGTGGCGCTGTTTGGCGGGCGGTTGCGCGAGACGCTTCAGGCCCGGGTGCTGGGGGTGCAGGGCATCATCGGCTTCGCGTTTCTGGGCTTTTTGCTGTTCACGTCCAACCCGTTCCTGCGGCTGTTTCCGATCCCGATCGACGGCACCGAGTTGAACCCGCTGCTGCAGGATCCGGGCCTAGTCTTCCATCCGCCCATGCTCTACCTGGGCTATGTCGGTTTTTCCTCGGCCTTTTCCTTCGCCATGGCGGGGTTGATCGAAGGTCATGTCGATGCCGGTTGGGCGCGCTGGATCAGGCCTTTCGTGCTGTCGTCATGGATCTGTCTTACCGCCGGCATCACCATGGGCAGCATCTGGGCTTATTACACATTGGGCTGGGGCGGCTGGTGGTTCTGGGACCCGGTGGAAAATGCCTCGCTGATGCCCTGGTTGATGGGCACGGCGCTTCTGCATTCCTCCATCGCGCTGGAACGGCGCGGCGCGCTGATCAGCTGGACCATATTGCTGGCGATCCTGACCTTCTCGCTCAGCCTGATCGGGACTTTTTTGGTGCGCTCCGGGGTGCTGACCAGCGTGCATGCCTTCGCGGTCGATCCGGGGCGCGGCATCTACATTCTGGGTATAATTGCGCTGGCCACCGGAACGGCGCTTGGGATGTTCGCCTGGCGGGCGCCGGCCATGCGCACGGGCGCGCTGTTCCAGCCGCTGTCGCGTGAAGGTGGGCTGGCGGTCAACAATCTGTTCCTGATGGCGGCCACTGCCACCGTCTTCCTGGGCACTTTCTATCCGGTATTCGTGGAAATCGCCGGCGGTCATTCCATCTCGGTGGGGCGGCCCTATTACGAGCTGACCTTCGTGCCGGTGGTGGTGCCGCTGCTGATCCTGGTCAGCTTCGGGCCGGTGCTGAACTGGAAACGCAATGTGGCGCGGGAAGTGCTGATGCGCTTGCGCTGGCCGCTGATCGTGTCGGGGTTGGCGTTGGTGCTAGGCATTCTGGCATTCGGCATCGGTCAGGTTCTGGCGGCGGCGGGCCTGGCGCTGGGTTTTCTGCTCATCGCGGGTGCCATCGCCATTCCGGCGCGCTATTGGAAGATCAGTTCCAGTTTGGGTGGCAATCTGGGCCGGTTCCTGCGCGCCACGCCGCTGGCGGTGTGGGGTATGACGGCGGCCCATGCCGGGCTTGGCGTCACCGCCATCGGCGTCACCGCCGTCACCGCCTGGCAGTCCAACAAGATCCTGGAAATGAAAGTGGGCCAAAGCGTTGAGCTGGCTGGCGCGCAATACACACTCAATTCCGTCGGCGATGTTGTTGGCCCCAATTACAAGGCCGCCCAGGCGCGCTTCACCGTCACCAGCCATGCCGGCAGCCGCACCCTGGTGTCGGAACGGCGGCTGTTTCCCGCCAGCCAGACTACCACCACTCAGGCCGGCATCGGCACGGGACTTTTGGGCAATGTCTATGTCTCCATCGGTGAGCAGAATGCCGATGGCGCGCTGGTGGTGCGTATCTGGGACCATCCGCTGGTGGACTGGATCTGGGGCGGCGGTTTCCTGATGGTGCTGGGCGGCGCACTGTCGCTCAGTGACCGGCGCTTCCGCGTCGGCGCGGCGCGGCCGGCGGCGCGTACCCAAGCCGCCAAGGCATCGGCATGAAACGCCTTCTTTTTTTGCTGCCGGCGGCGGCCTTCTTTGCGCTGGTAGCGGCCTTTGTGATGGGCCTGCGGCATGACCCGTCTCACATAACCTCCACCTTGATCAACAAGCCGCTGCCGCAATTTGTGCTACCGGCGGTGCGCGGCAATCAGGGCTTGGCGAGCGCCGATTTTCGGGGGGAGCCGATGCTGCTCAATGTCTTCGCCTCTTGGTGTGTCGCCTGCCGGCTGGAGCATAGTCTGTTACTGCAGTTGAAAGGGCAGGGCGTCACCATTCATGGCCTGGACTGGAAGGATAAGGCTGAGGATGGCGCGCGTTATCTGGCCGACAATGGCGATCCCTATATCAAGGCCGGCAACGACAAGAGCGGACGCACAGGCATCGATCTGGGCGTGGCGGGTGTGCCGGAGACCTTCGTGATCGATCGCAAGGGGCAGGTTCGCTACAAGATCATCGGTCCGATCGAAGCCCGTGACTGGAACAACACCATCAAGCCGCTGCTGCAGCATCTGCGGTCCGAAACATGAAATGGCGTCTGGCATTGGCCTTTGCCGTGCTGGCATCGCCGGCGTTTGCCGTGTTGCCCAATGAGCAGCTCGCCGATCCCGCGTTGGAAGCGCGCGCGCGCACGCTCAGCGCGGGCTTGCGCTGCGTGGTCTGCCAGAACCAGACCATCGATGATTCCGACGCCGAGCTGGCGCACGATCTGCGCGTGCTGCTGCGCCAGCGCTTGAAGGCTGGCGATACCGACCAGCAGGCCGTCGCCTTCCTGGTCAATCGTTATGGCGCCTATATCCTGCTCAAGCCGCCATTTGAAACCGAGACCCTGCTGTTGTGGTTTGGGCCATTGCTGGTGTTGCTGGCCGGCGCGGTGGGCGTAGGCTTTTATCTACGGCGGCGCTGCAATGACGACCCCGCCACATTCACCCCGGAAGAACAAGCGCGGCTGGCCAAGCTGCTGAAGGACAACACCACATGATTCTCTGGATTATCCTGACCATGATGATCGCGCTGGCGGCGGCGGGGCTGACCATCCCGCTGGTGCGCCGCTATGAGCAGCGCCCCCAGGCCAAGACCGTGGACATCCTGAAGGGTCAGCTTGGCGAAGTGGACGCGCAGGCCGCCGCCAACTTGATCGACACCGCCGAAGCTGAAGCCCTGCGTTCCGAGATCAAGCGCCGTATCCTGGTGGAAGACCGTGACGCCGGAACCGCCGCCCGTCCCTTCCCGCAAACGGCGATGCCCTGGGTGGCGCTGGGGCTGGTGGCCATCGTAACCCTGTGCGCCACCGCGCTTTACGTCATGATGGGCCATCCCGAACTGACCTCGAGTGTGGCCAGAAACGTCAGCACCACGGCGCCAGAAGCGCAGACCGCTGCCGCTGATCCCAAGAGCCATCCCATGGGCGAAGTTGCCAGCATGATCTCCAGCTTGGAAACCAAGCTGCAGCAGAACTCGGGCGATGCCCAGGGCTGGCAGATGCTGGCCTGGTCCTACACGCGCACGGGCCGTCCCGCCGACGCGGCCAAGGCTTATGGCAAGGCGGCGGCGATCGAGCCGAACAATGTCGAATATCTTTCCGCCCAGGGCGAGGCGATGGTGCAATCCGAAGGCAAGGTCTCGGATGAGGCAGCTGCCATCTTCCAGCGCGCGCTGAAGGGCGATCCCGCTGATCCGCGGGCACGCTATTTCCTGGCGATACACCGCGATCAGACCGGCGACCACAAGGGCGCGATGGACGATTTCGTGGCGCTGCTGAAAAGCGCCCCGCCTGATGCGCCCTGGGCTTCGCAGGTTCGTACCTATGTCGAAGATTTGGCCAAGGAACAGAATGTTGACCTGACGGGAAAGCTGCCGCCAGCTCCCGCCGCCGCTGCGCCCGGCCCCAACAGCGCGCAGGTCGCCGCCGCCGGAAAAATGTCGGATGCTGACCGCAAGGCCATGATCCATTCCATGGTGGACAAGCTGGCAGGCGAGTTGAAAGCTAATCCGAAGGATACCGGCGGCTGGGTGCGGCTGATGCGGGCACGGATGGTGTTGGGCGAAGTGCAACAGGCGGCGAAGGACTACAAACAGGCGCATCAGGCGTTCGCGGGCGACGCGGCGGCGCAGGCGGCTTTGCAGGAAGCGGCGAAGTCGTTGGGTGTTCCGAGCGCCTAGTCGTTAGCCGCGGGCGGCATCGTGCCGCCCAGGAACTGGATATCCGACACCCGTCGCTTTCCGTTCTGGCGATCCAGTTGCACGATCACGTCGATCACCTGGCGCACATAGGCCTTGATGCGGTCCCAGCCCAGATCCAGCCCGCTGGTCATGGCCAGCAGCGCGATCTGGTCGATGGCGCCTTCGGGGCTGTCGGCATGCACGGTGGTGATGGAGCCGGGATGGCCGCTGTTGACGGCGCGCAGGAAGGCGAAGGCCTCCTTGCCGCGCAGTTCACCCAGCAAAATCCGGTCGGGGCGCATGCGCAGGCTTGCGCGCAGCAGGTCGTCGGCATCGACCTGTGCCTCGCCCTGCTCGCCGCGCACGGCGATTAGGCCCACGGCATTGGGACGGTCGAGGCGGATTTCCGGGGCATCCTCGATCACCAGCAACCGCTCATTGGTGTCGATCTCGCGCACCAGAGCGTTGAGCAAGGTGGTCTTGCCGGTGGAAGTGCCGCCGCTGATCACGATGGTTTTCTTGGCGCGCACCGCTTCCTTCAAAAAGCCGCTTCGGTCGCCGCTTTTCAGCATCGCCGCCAGTTCATCGTCGCGGGCCGAGCGCCGGCCGCCCGTAGGGCCTTCGGCAAAAAGGCCGGTCTGTGCCAGATCGTCCACCGACAGGTCCGAAATCACATGCTTGCGGATGGCGATGGCCATGCCGTCGCGGGTAGCGGGTGGGGCCACGATCTGTACACGGCCGCCATCGGGCAGGGTCGCGGACAACAAAGGCTGCTCGCGATTGACGCCCTGGTGGGTAGCGGCGGCGATCTGGCGCGCCAGCCGGCTCAGCACCACATCGGTCACTTGCGGCGCAGCGATGCGGGTCAGCATGCCGCTGGTGGTTTCGATCCACACTTCGCCGGGCCGGTTGATCAACAGGTCGGTGACGTCGTCGCGCGTCAGCCAAGGCGCCAGCGCCGACAGATAGGTGTCTAGATAGACGCCCGCCGTCATTTCGATGTTCCCGCAAAGTCAAGATCCCGGGTGACGAAGACCTGCAGCGGCGTGCCCTGGGCCACCTTGATGGTGGGGGGGATGTCGATCTGCTTCTGCAGCGCGATGCTGGCGACCTGGCTGGCCTGCTGCGACGATCCGATGATGATGGCGGTGTTAGCGTTGTTGTCGCTCAGCGCATTCAACCCGGCGCCCATCACCGACAGCAGGATGGCGCTACCGAAGCGTTCGAAGAAATGAGTGTCGGTTTCGCCTTCAATGCCGGCGCGGCCCAGCTGGTCTGTGCCAGGCGAGCCGATGTCGACGGAAACGCCGTCGGGCGTCAGAACCCGCGACCACACCACAAAAGCTCGAGTCTGGCTCAGCGCCACGCCGCTTCGATACTGGCCCATCAGCTTGGAGCCGCGCGGGATCAGGACGGTGGTGCCGTCAAAGCCGCGTACGTCGCGGCTGACCACGGCGCGCACGAAACCGGGCAGGTCGGAATTGATCGCGGTTTCTAGAACGGCGGGAATGATAGTGCCTTGCGGCGCGGTGTAGGTGAGATCGCGCAACCGCGAGGAATGGGCCACATCCACGTTGGAGTTGCCGACCTTGGCGGAGAAACGCTCATCCGGCGACAGCTTGTCGTCGGCGGCGGCCGATGCCGCGCCCGGCGCGCCTGCCTGCGCTACCGCTGTGGCTACCGTGCCGGCGGCGGGCGCCTGGCTGAAATCCACCACCATGGCGGGGGCGCGATTGTCCGGCGTGGGCGCCACTTGCGGCAAAGGCTGGGGCGCGGCGGCCTGGACCAGGATGGGCGCAGGTGCGGGCGCTTGGGCCACGACAATCGGCGCAGGCTTGGGCGGCGGCGCCACTTCCGTCACGGGCTGCTGACGTGCCTGGCGCGCGCTGGACAGCGACATGAAGGTGATCACGCCCAGCACACAGGCGCCGACGATACCCAGGCCCACACCCCAGGACGAACCGGATCGTACCAGCCCGGGATGCAAACCGTTGCCGCGCTCGAATACGGGACTGCGGGCGAGATCGGGAGGGATGTTGCTCATAGGCATATCCAGCAGCTTTTGGCCCTGCGGCGGGGGCTTTGCGGGCCCGGGCCGGGCGCGCGGAAACCGTCATTGTAAACGCGAGTGACGTCGGCGCCCTGGCGCAGCACAAAGCCGCGCGACACCTGGTCGGCGACGATATACCCGCTGCGCATATATGTGTTGACCACCTGTTCGCTCTTGTCGGCATCGAGCGAGAAGATGGCGGGATAGGAATCGCCGTCGCGGAATTCAAAGTAAGTGGCCTTGCCGTCATCGAACACGCGTGAGGGCACGATGCGGGGCGAGCCGTCATAGCTGTAGGCGGCATTGGCGACCTTGGGCAGCGGCGGCGGTTCGGCCGCGGCCGGCTTGGCCATCACGGTGGCGACCGCCACTTCGGGATACTGGAAGCGCAAGGTGTAGACGATACTCTTGTCGCTGGACGGGGCGTGCGGGCGTACGCTGAGCTCGAAGGAATAGCGGCGATAGTTTGTCACCACCGTCATGTTGGTGGTTGGCACGTCGTTCAGCGGCTTGACGAACAACAGGTTGGCGGCGCGATTGGGCGTGATCTGCCAGCCGGTGGCATCGCCCACCGCGACATTCTCGATATGCTCGTCGGAGGCGAATTCGACAAAGGTCTGGTAGCCCATGGTGGCGTGCAGCTCCACCACTTGGGCGGGGTCGTAATCCACCACATAGATGCGCGGATCGCCCGAGCCGGGACGCGGTATCAGGGCGGCTTGCGACGGCGTGGTGGCGACGAAGAAGGTGGCGCAAATCAGGGATGAGAGGATTTTTCTCATCCGCGACTCGCTTCGCGGTTGACCGCGGGGCGGCGATACATGTCGCCGATGCGCCCTTGTGGGGCGGCGACCGCGGGCCCGCGTCCGGCGATGGCAGCGCTGGCTGCGGCGGTAGTGCGGTCGGTGGTAGTCGACGATGTTTCGAAGCGCCCCAGCTGTTCGGCCAGCCGCGCGGGGCGGGAAATCATGTCAAGCGGATTGGCGGCCGCGGCAGCTGGTGCCAGAGCGGCCGGTTCGGAGGTGGTGTGGACAGCGCCCGGCAGGCGGAAGCCACGCGCGATCACGATGGCTGCGAACAGTGCCGCGAACTGACTGGCGCAGAACACCAGGACGATGATGGCGGCGGTGATGCCGGTGCGGGCATCGGCGATGCCGTTGGCGCCGATGTCCGACAGGCTTTCCATCCAGGGCTGGACGGCATGCAGCATAAGGATCGTCAGGCTCCAGGCCCCGATCAGCCCAAAGGTGCAGGCGCCCAGCGCCCGCACCCAGCCCACGAAAAAGCCCCGCGTCTGGAAGAACAGGAACAGGGCGATGAAAAGCGGACCGGTGGCGGTCAAAAGGCCGATGGCGATGGTGATGACGGCGATAAGTCCGGCGCTGGCGACGAACAAAGTGTTGGACGCCATGGTCAGTGCCTGGGAGGCGGCGGCGTAATCGGCCTGGGCCTTGTCGGGCACGCTCTTGGGCGGATGTGCAAAGGCGGTTGCGGTTTCCGAAAGCTGGTCATAAGCGGCCTGCAAGCCCGCCACCGGATCGGACGCCATGGCCGATCCGCGCATGGGGGCGGAGATGATGCTGGCGATTTCCAGCGGTGCGCGTTCGGCGACATCGAACACCAACGTCTGGAATAGGCTCCAGCTGGTGACCAGCGCCAGAACCGCGCCGATCTTCAGCGCGATGGCCGGTCCGTCGGCCAGCCGCGCTCCATTGCCGAACAGCAGGCGATAGCCGATCACCGCGACATAGATGGTCAGCGCCACGGTCAGCGCCGCCTGGAACGGCGATCCGGCAGCGGTCAGGGATTCATAGCCCAGGCGGGCAAAGCTCTTGGTGTTGCAATTCACGGCGGTCAGTACGTCGCGCACCACGCCCAGGTCCGTCGTGGTGGCGCAGGCGCTCATGCCACGCTCCGGCCGCGGCTATTCATAAAGGCGTCGAGCCAGGCTTGCGGTTCGTCACCCAACTTTTCGCGCAAGGCGTCCAACTGGCGCACGCTGGTCTCGGTGCCGGCCAGCACTTTCAATTCGCCGGTGAGGCCCGACAAGTCCAAACGCGCCACTACGCTGTGATCGGCCTGCTTGATCAGGAAGCAGCGTGAGGTATCGGGCAGGCTGCGCACCAGTTCAAACTCATGCTCGGACAGGCCGAAGCCGCCGATATAGTCGCTGGCGCGGGCCTTGGGATTGGGGAAGAAGATCTGGGTGGCGGATTGCTCGATGATGGCGGGGCCGACGCGGCTTTCCAGCGCGTCATCGGCATTCTGTGTGCAGAAGCCGACCAGCCCGTTGCGCTTGCGGATGGTCTTTTCCCAGTCCTTGATCTTGCCGACAAAGACATCGTCATCTAGCGCCTTCCAGCCTTCGTCGACCACGATGATGGCCGGCGTGCCGTCCAGCCGCTGCTCGATGCGGTGGAACAGGTACATCATGGCGGGGGTGCGGGTGGTCGGTGAGTTGAGCAGGCGTGTCATGTCGAAGCCCAAGATGCGGGTGCTCACATCCAGTGCATCGTCTTCATTGTCGAACAGCCAGGCATGTTCGCCGCCGTCGCACCAGGCGCCCAGCCGCGCCGCCAAGTCTCCGGCGCTAGGGCGGCGCGTGCCGCGGAATAGTTCGCGCAGATAACGCAGCCGGCGATGGCTGGGGTCCTGCGCATAATTGGCATCGATGGCGTCGGCGATAATGGCGCGGTCTTCCGACGTGAGCGGCGCGCCGTAAGACGACAGCAGGCGAGACAGCCATTCGGTGAGGAAGGCGCGGTTCTCGCCGGTGTCGGGCAGGGCCAGAGGATTAAAGCCGGTAGGGGTGCCCGGTGAGATCACATCGTAACGTCCGCCAATGGCGCGGATGAAACCTTCAGCGCCGCGATCTTTGTCGAAATAGGCGATGCGCGGCTGCATCCGTTCGGCCTGCGCCAGAAGGAAAGCCAGGAGCGCAGTTTTTCCTGAACCGGACGGGCCGATTATGGTGAAGTTACCGAGGTCCCCTGAATGGAAATTGAAGTGATAGGGGCCGAACGATGTCGTCTCCAGAACCGTGATGGGCTGTCCCCAGTGATTGTCGCTGGCCTGGCCTGTGGGATGGTTGTGGAAGCTGGCGAGACTCGCAAAGTTGGCGGTGGACAGCATCGCCTTGCGCGCGATCAAGCCGAAGTTGCCGGGGAATTGCGCCCAGAAGGCCGGCTCCAAATTCATTTCCTCGCGCACAGCGATGGCGCCGGTTTCGGCCAGCGCTGCCTGAATGTCGGCGGTGGCCTGGTCCAGCGCTACAAAGGTTGGCGTGCGTGCCAGGATGGAGAGGTGATGTTCGCCATAGGCGGCGCGCCCCGCCGCAACATCGTCCTTGGCGGAGGCCAGCTCACTGCGCAGGCTCAGCGCGTCATGGTCGGCGGCGCGCAACCGGCGCAGCGCCTGGGTCATGCGCGACAGCGCGGTCTGCTGTTCGACAAAGGCGAAGCTTTCGGTCAGCACCATCTCGAAGGGCAGGCGCAGCGCGCCGTCCAGCATGCCGGGCACCGAGCGCAGCGGATAATCCTTCAGCGAAATCATGGCGCCAAAGCTGGCGCGCTCATTGCCGCTGGCGCTCAACTCCATGGCGTCGAAGCCGAAGGACAGGCGTCGCGTCGCCAGGCTCTGGCCCATGTCGCCGGTCGGCGCGAGCACGCGTTGCGCCACGCCATTGGTCAGCAAGGACAGGAACTCGGCCGGTTCGGAGCAAAGACCGGTGGGACCTTTGTAAAGCGACAAGGTGCGGGGGCCATACGGCGCTAACGTTGCTAGGAAGGTCTCGCGTGTCGCGTGCAGCTGACGCAGTTCGCGCTCCAGCAGCGCCTTGTTTTCGCCCGGCTTCCTCAGCAACTTTTCGATGAAGCCGGCACCGCCCTGCAATGGTCGCCGCACCAAGGTCAGGAAAATTTCGTTCACATACAGCTGGCGGCGCGACAGGCGCGCCCGCCAAGCATCATCAAGCCGGCGGCAAAATGCATTGTCGGGCGTGCTGTTGATCTCGGTATTTACCTTGCGTCGCACGACGTGATGGTAGATCGCCAGCCGTGACGACGCCGCGCCGCGCAGCAAGGTTTCACGCATCGCCTTGCGGTAGTTCAGTTCGTCGTCCGACGCGGTCTCGAACGGAAAGCCGCGCAGATGGATGGTCTGCACCAGCATCCCGTCGCGGGTCTGCAAGGTGACTTCGTCCAGATGGCCCAGATAGGGCAGGCGATCACCCACCGCGGCCTCGTTTGGGGCCAGCGTCCTGGCTGCGCGGTTGCGGAAGAATTGCATCATCATGGGCGATACGAATTCATTTTCCAGAACCAGTGGTTTTTGACTCGCGGGCAATGGCGCAGCTTGACGCCCCAGATGTCAAAGAAGCGCGCATCGCGCAGGCAGCCCAGATACCCGATCACATGCAGCACACCGGCCACGGCGAAGCTCCAGAAGGAACGGGTGAGCAGGAAGATTTCCAACGTCACGATCAGGTTGAAGACCGCATAACCATAGGTGACGCCGCCCATCATCTGCGGCCGCGTCAAGGCGCTGAACACCGGATCGGAGGTCAGCCGCGCCATGTCAGTGCAGGCCCCCGGCTAGGGAACGGATGCCCGACACGATGGCCACGGCGCCGAAAATGATGAAGCAGCCGATCACCACGGTCAGGCCGCGGCGCCATTCAATGCGGCCCGTCAGCATCATGAAGCCTACCACCGCGACCGCGATTACTGCGGCGGCCGTAGCGACATTGCCCAGCAAGGTGCCCTGGACCCATTCCAGCGCCGCCACTAGCGGCGAGGAACCGGCGGGATCCTGTGTCACCACCTGAGCCTGTGCGGGCAGGATGAACGCGGCAGCGATGGCGGGCGCGAGAAGACGCTTCATGGTTTTGCTCCATCACTGTCCGCCAGACGGTCGAGCACGGCGGCGACATAGGCCTTGGTTTCGGGATAGGGCGGGACGCCGTGATAGCGCTGCACTGCTTCGGGCCCGGCATTGTAGGCGGCAAGGGTCTTGACGATGTCGCCGTCGAACCGGTCCAGCAGCCGCGCAAGATATGCCGCGCCGCCATCAATATTCGATGCCATGTCGGCGGGGTTGACCCTCAGGTCCGCCGCGGTGGCTGGCATCAGCTGCATCACCCCGCGGGCGCCCTTGGGCGATACCGCCTCCTGCCGCATCCGCGATTCCTGCCAGGCCACGGCCCCGACCAGCTCCTGTGCCAGGGCGTGGCGGGCGGCACTAACGTTTATGGCGGCGGTGACAGGGGTAACGGAGCGGGCAGGGGACGGAAGGAGGGGGCGGACCCCTTCGGTCGAGGCGATGACCGCCCCCTTAAATGTTGCGGTAGATCC
>CAIUTH010000126.1 GCA_903902075.1 uncultured Alphaproteobacteria bacterium | reverse complement strand
GGCCTTGGGCTTCTTCTTTTCGCGGTTGCTGCGCTGTTCGCCTTTGGCCATGGTTCTTGTCTCGCTTTTTACACGGTGAATCGGTGGGGCACCCTAACGCCGCCGCCCCACCCCGTGCTAGGCTGCTCCTGCCATTCCCAACCGAGGATCCCATGAAAAAGCTTATTTTGAGCACGGCCCTGACCATCGCCATGGCCTCGCCCGCATTCGCCGCCCTGAAGGTCGGCGACTCCGCCCCCGATTTCTCCGCTTCCGGCAGCCTGGGCGGCAAGCCGTTCAACTTCCATTTGAAGGACGCCCTCAAGAAGGGGCCGGTGGTCGTGTACTTCTACCCCAGCGCCTATACCGGCGGCTGCGACCTGGAAGCCCATACCTTCGCCGAACAGTCCGACAAGTTCGCCTCGGCCGGCGCCACCATCATTGGCGTGTCGGCCGATGACTTGACCCGCCTGCACCAGTTCTCGGCCGACCCGAAGTTCTGCGCCGGCAAGTTCCCCATCGCGTCCGACGCCGACACCAAGATCGCCCAGTCCTATGCCCTGAACGTCACCCCGCCGCGGGCCGGCGCCAAGGACGTCAACCAGGTCGAGATCAACCACGCCTTTATCGAGCGCGTGACCTATGTGATCGGCAAGGACGGCAAGATCCTTGCCAGCCTGTCGTCCAAGACCGACGGCCTGTCGCCCGATCAGCATGTCGACAAGTCTCTGGCGATCGTCACCGCGTCCAAGTAATTCGCCGCAAAATGCAAAAAGGCCCGGCGTTCTGCGCCGGGCCTTTTTTTTGTGTTCAGAATGTCGAACGTCCTGCGCGAACCTTCTCGGCCGGGGCTTCGAACATGGCCCGCGCGGCCTGGCCGCTGCGGCTGACGATCACCACACCATCGCCGCCCTGCACGGTCAGGCCACGATCCGGCGAGGTAATGCTGTCGCCGCCCTGGCGATTAAGCTGGACGACGAAGAATTTTCCTTCCGCCCGCCGCTCGATTTGTTCAATGGAAAGGCCCGTCAGGGCGCCTTTTTCCGGCACCACCACCACCGCCATATCCAGCCCCAGCCCGCGCAACGAACGTTCCAGCGCGCTGAACATGTCGGAGCTGCGCAGCATGCGCGCGGTTTCGGGAAACAGGATCAGCTCGGCGATGCGCTCGGCGCCAATATGGGTGGGCAGCACCACCTTGTTGGCGCCGGCCTGGATCAGCTTGCTTTCGGTGGACGGCATTTCGCCCCGAGCGATTATCTCCAGGCAAGGGTTCAGCGCCCGCGCCGACAGGGTGATAAAGACATTGGCGGCATCGTTGGGCAGCACGCTGGCCAGGGTGCGCGCCCGTCCCACGCCGGCTTCGAGCAGCGATTTTTCGCTGGTGGCATCGCCCACCAGGCACAGATAGCCCAGCTCGCGCACTGCCGCGGCGCGCTTGTCGTCGCTTTCCAGCACCACGAAAGGCGCGCCCCCCGCCTTCAGCTCCTTGGCCAGCATCGCGCCGATGCGGCCGAAGCCGATCACGATCACATGGTTCTCAAGCTTTTCGATTTCCGCTTTCATGCGCCGTCCTCCGAATATCTGCTGCAGCTGGGTGATGGTGAGAAACTGGACCAGGGCGCCGGTCAGCAGGATCATGCCGGTACAGCCCAGGAACATCAGCGCCATGGTGACGCCGTGCAGATAGGGCGTGGCGATAGGGTGCACCTCGCCATAGCCGACGGTGTAGACGGTCAGCAGCACCATGTAGCTGGCGTCGGCGAAGCTCCACCCCGCGCCCATGTAGGCGAGCGTCGCCAGCACGATCAGGACGGGCAGCGGCGCGGCCACCAGTGACGGCAGGCGGTGCGGATGGCGTTGCGCCAGCGGGCCCGCAGACGTGCCGTAGCGAAAGCGTCGCGCGAGCGCTGCACGCCAGCTGACGGGTTCCGCGTGCTGCACGACCACGTCCGGGTCGTAGCGCACGTCGTGTCCGGCATCCATGAGGCGCCAGGCCATGTCCACATCCT
>CAIUTH010000125.1 GCA_903902075.1 uncultured Alphaproteobacteria bacterium | reverse complement strand
GACATCGAGATTTTCTACCTGCAGGGCGGCGTGCTGCCCGATCCGCTGTTCGACAGCCAGATTGCGGCGATGGTCTGCGGCTTTGGCGATGCGGCGTCCTACGAAACCCTGGCGCGCAAGATCGCCCATGTCGAGATCGACAAGTCGGCCCGCTTCACCGACTGGAGCCATCGCCCGCTGTCCCGTCGCCAGCTGGAATATGCCCTGGCCGACGTCACCCATCTGCGCGTCATCTATGAATGGATGACGGCCAGGCTGGAAAAGACCGGCCGCGCGTCCTGGGTGGCCGAGGAAGTGGCGGCGCTGCAGGATGCCAATCTCTACAAGCTGGATCCGGAATCGGCCTGGAAGCGGCTGAAACCGCGCACCTCCAACAAGCGTTTTCTGGCCGTGCTGGCGGCGCTGGCGGCTTGGCGCGAGCGCGAGGCCCAGGCCCGCGACATTCCCCGCGGCCGCGTCCTGAAAGACGAAGCCCTGACCGAGATCGCCGCCCACCCGCCCGAAACGGGCGAAGCTTTGGAGCGCGTGCGCGCCGTGCCCAAGGGCTTTGCCAATTCCCGGCTGGGCAAGGGCCTGGTCGAGGCCATCGCCATAGGCATGACCGCCGAGCCGCCGGAAGGCGCGGCGGACCAGAACAAGCTGCGCCGCCGCCGCGAGCCGTCTCAGGCGGTGATGGACCTGCTCAAGACCTTGCTGCGGTTGCGAGCCGAAGCGGTCGGCGTGGCGCCGCGCCTGATTGCCAATGCCGAGGATATTGAACGGCTGGCCGCGAACGAGGATGATGAGGTCGCCGCCCTGCAGGGCTGGCGCAACGAGGTGTTCGGCAAGGACGCCATCGCCCTGCGCAAGGGCGACCTGGCCATCGCGCTGGAAAATGGCGAGGCTGTTGTTGTGGAATTGGAAGGGGACGAGGAATGAAAAAGCTTTTGATCGCCGCGGCGCTGTTGGCTGCCACCCCGGCTTTGGCCCAGACGCCGCAGCCGGCCGACTGGACCACTATCACCCTCACCGCCAACCTCAACAAGGGCGCGGACATCGCCTGGGAAAAGATCGGCGGCAATGACTGGTGCGCCATCGCCAAGTATCTGGACGTGAAAGGCTGCGCCATCGACTCCGGCAAGGGCGAGCTGGGCTCGATCCGCACCATCGACACCGGCACCGCCAAGTTGGTGGAGATCGTGGTGGCGCGCACGGCCCATTCCTACACCTATGCCCAGCCCTTCACGCCGATCTTCTATCATGGCACCTTGGCGGTAGAGCCGGTGGACAAGGGGCATTCCAGGCTGGTCTACACCCTGATCTGGAACCAGACAGCGGTGGGCGATGCCGCAGCGCAGACTGCGGCACGCGAAGGCCGGACCAAGCGCTTCCAGGCAGCGGTCGATAAAATGGCGGCGGCGGCAAACGCCCCGTAATCAGGAGGGAATAATGCGCATTCTGAACACCAAGCTTATCACGTTTGCCGGTCTCGCTGCTGCGGCCTTCGCCGCTCCGGCCAGTGCCCAGACGGCGGCCCGCGAAGTCGTCATCGCCTCGCCCGGCTTCACCTACAATGGCGGTCTAGACATCATCACCAAGGCGTTCGAGGCGGAGACTGGCATCAAGGTCACCGTGAAGACCGGCGGCATGGATGACGTGAAGAAGGCGGCGCAGGACGGCTCGGCCGACGCCGTGTTCCTGCCGGCCGACGAAATGGATCTGGTCAAGGATACGATCAAGGCCGGCACCCGCACTCACATCGGCCGCTCCTACCAGGGCCTGGCAGTGATGAAGGGCGCGAAGATCCCCGACATCTCCACCAAGGAGAAGTTCATCGCCGTGCTGCACTCCGCCAACCGCGTGATGCATTCGCGCTGCAACGGCACGCCCGGCGGCCAGGGATGCAGCAAGACCTCCTACATGCTGACGCATCTGTTCGACCTGCCGGAAATGGCCGGGGTGAAGCATGCACCCAGCCCCTATGGCGAAGGCGGCGACGCGCTGGCCCGCCACGAGGGCGACATGGCGGTGCAGAACATCAGCCAGATCATGAAGTGGGACAATCTGGTGGTGGTCGGCCCGATCCCCGAGGAATATGGCTGCTACCTGGACGGCGTCGCCGCGGTCCCCTCCAAGGCGGCACACCAGGACCTGGGCCGGCAGTTCATCAAGTACGCCACCCAGCCGGGCACCTTTCCGCTCTGGTATTCGCGCGGCATCGATCCGCGCAAGGGCGCCCAGTAAGCGTCTCTGGGGCGTTTGACATGAAGACCGGATTGCGCGGATCGGCCGTACTCGGCGGCATGGTGCTGATGGCGGTCGCGGCAGCGGCACAGAATACTCCCGATCCGCGCCCCAGAAGCGGCGAGCCGGTGATGGGCACCAGCGGCCACATCACCATCGCGCCCAATCCGATCACCAACTATGCCCCGGTAACCGACGAACAGTTGCGCCATCCTGATCCGGGTGACTGGATCATGATGCGCGGCAATTACGAGGGCTATGGCTACAGCCCGCTCAAGCAGATCGACAAGACCAACATCAAGGGCCTGCAACTGGTATGGTCGCGGGGCATGGAGGCGGGCATCAACCAGCCCACCCCCATCATCCACAATGGCGTGATGTTCCTGGGCAACCCCAACGACGTCATCCAGGCCATCGATGCGGTCACGGGCGACCTGCTCTGGCAATACCGGCGCAACCTCCCGGACCTGACGAAAATTCCCAGCGGCCATTGGGGCCAGCGCAAGCGCAGCGTGTTCCTGTATGGCGACAAGCTCTACACGGTCACGCGCGACAATTTCCTGGTCGCGCTCGATGCCAGGACCGGCAAGCAGTTGTGGCAGGTGAACCGGGGCGGCGACCTGTATGCCACCAACACCACAGGCCCGATTGTCGTGAAAGGCGTGGTGGTGGCGGGCGCCACTTGCCAGTATGCGCCGTTCGGCTGTTTCGTCACCGGCAATGATGCGCAAACCGGCAAGGAGCTGTGGCGCAATTATGTGATCCCCAGGACGGGCGAGCCTGGCAATGAAAGCTGGGGCAACCAGCCCTTCGACAAGCGCCAGATGACCGGTGTGTGGGGACCGATCACCTTTGACCCCGAACTGGACCTGATTTTCTACGGCTCCAGCGGCGTCGGCCCGGCAGCGGAAGGCCAGCGCGGCAATTACGGCGCCACCATGGACGGCACCAATACGCGCTTTGCCGTGAAGCCGATGACGGGCGAGATCGTGTGGAAGCACCAGGTCCTTCCCGAAGACAATTGGGACCAGGAATGCACCTTCGAGATGATGCCGATCACCACGGCCGTCAATCCCGATCCCAAGGCCGACGGCATGATGGCCGTGGGCCGAGGTGTCAAAAGCGCCAGCCGCAGGACCCTGACCGGCGTGCCCTGCAAGACCTCCATCATGTGGAGCTTCGATGCCGCCAGGGGCGATTTTCTATGGGCCAAGCAGACGGCGGTGCAGAACCTGGTCGACAGAATCGACAACAAGGGCAAGGTCACCATCAACCGCGACATGGTGATGACGGACATCCACAAGACCTATTCGATCTGTCCCACCCATGCGGGGGGCCG
The DNA here is from genome assembly GCA_903902075.1 of uncultured Alphaproteobacteria bacterium. GTDB lineage: Bacteria > Pseudomonadota > Alphaproteobacteria > Micropepsales > Micropepsaceae > Rhizomicrobium. Next base: position 6,110 of record CAIUTH010000125.1, on the reverse strand, counting down.
CGACTGGCCCTTCTCCGCCTATAGCCCGCAGACCAATGTGATGTATGTGCAGATGCAGAACCTCTGCACCGACATCCATGTGCGGGCCGACAATATTCCGAGCAAGCTGCCCGACGGCTACAACGTGCTGGGTGTCGCCAAGCTCTCGCCCGGCCATTCGGGCATCGGGCGCATCGATGCGATCTCGGTGGAAACCGGCAAGACCCTCTGGAGCTGGGAAACCAAGGCGACCAATTATGCGCCCGTGCTGGCGACGGGCGGCGGCCTGGTGTTCAACGGCGGCCTTGACCGCTACTTCCGCGCCTTTGACCAGGCGGACGGAAAGGTCCTGTGGCAGACGCGTCTGGGCTCGCATGTCAGCGGCGCCCCGGTGTCGTTCAGCAAGGATGGACGGCAATATATCGCCGTGGCGGCGGGCGGCGGTTTCGGCGGCGGCAACTCCCCGCGGCTTTTCCCGGAGATCGACCAGCCCAGCGGCTCCAACATGGTCTATGTCTTCGCCCTGCCGGAGAAGTAGGCTCGTCGGGTCAGCTCGGCCTATAGTGGCGCTGGCGACGGGAAAGCGTGCCCACCGCGATGAAGATGTATCGTCTCGCCTGTCTCATGACGTGTGTCCTACTGCCGGGCTGTGCCCGGCCGGAAGATGGCAGCTTCGCGGCACAAGCCGTAAAGCGCGGCGATGACTGCGAGGCCATCGCCGCGGGAACCGCCTTGGACGCCTACGGTCACAGCGTCGGCCCCGCGACCGATATCTACAAGATTGCATACGCGCGATGTATGGACAGGCGGCGACGGCAGGCGGAGGACGCCGCCAAACCGTAAAGCGGCTAGGCCTCGTCCAGGTTCACGCTCCCCGTGGCCATTTCCGGCTCATTGGGGTCATAGGGGTCTTCATCCGGACCCAGGGCCTCGGACGGGTTAGGGACATCGAAGCCGGACGGCGGAATGGCTTCCAGGAAGCCGGCCGCCTTGAGCTCGTCCACGCCAGGCAGATGGGCGACGCTCTCCAGCCCGAACTGGATCAGGAAGGCCTCGGTGGTGCCGTAGGTGACCGGGCGGCCGGGGGTGCGCTTCCTGCCACGGATCTTGATCCAGCCGATCTCCATCAGGATGTCGATGGTGCCCTTGGACATGGCGACGCCGCGAATATCCTCGATCTCGGCCCGGGTGACGGGCTGGTGATAGGCGATGATGGACAGGGTTTCGATGGCGGCCTTGGACAGGCGCTTCTGTTCGGGCTGTTCCTTGCGCAGCAGGAAGGCCAGATCGCTGGCGGTGCGGAACTGGTATTTTCCGGCGACACAACAAAGGTTTACGCCGCGCTTCTCATACACCGCTTCAAGCGCCTGAAGCAGCCCGGGAATGTCGGCGCCTTCCGGCAGCGATGTTGACAGTGCCTTTTGGTCCAGAGGTTCGGAGGCCGCGAACAGCAGCGCCTCGACCATTCGCAGATGCTCGGGGTTGGCTTCGGTGCTCTCGACTTCCATCTGGTCTTCGATCGTCTCAATCATCTTGGCTACGCTGCTCATGTCATGCTCCCGGCGTGGTCGCCTCAGGAATGTTTGAAGGTACGTCAGGCCCCCGCTGGCCATCCCGCACGAAGATCTCGGCGAAGGGCGCCATCTGCTGCAGTTCCACCTTGCCGTCCCGTGCCATCTCCAGGCAGGCCAGCAGGGTGGAGGCCACCGCCGACCGGCGCCGGGCCCCGCCCTGCCATTCGAAGGGCAGCAGGCCCGTCAGGGCACTCCAGTCGGAAATCTTGCCCAGCATCCGCTCCAGGCGCTCGCGCGCTTCCTCGATGGCCAGCACCGGCGCCATCTGAGGGCGATAGGACTTGCCACCCAGCTTGCGCGCCCGCTCGGTCGCGTAGGCGGTCAGCAGATCGTACATCGTGTCTTTGTAGGTCCGCAGCTTGATCACATTGACCGCTTCGGGATCGCCCCGGCCGAACACGTCGCGGTCCAACCGCTCGCGCCCCATCAGCCGGGTGGCGGCGGCGCGCATGGCGTCCAGGCGCTGCAGACGCCAGCGCAGGCGGGTGGCCATCTCGTCGGCAGTGGGTTCGCCGTCGGGGCCCTTTTCCTGCGGCAGGATCAGGCGGGACTTGAGATAGGCCAGCCAGGCCGCCATCACCAGATAGTCGGCAGCCAGTTCCAGGTTCAGCTTCTTGGCGCTCTCGATGAACTCCAGATACTGGTCGGCCAGCTTGAGGATCGAGATCTTGGCAATATCGACCTTCTGGTTGCGGGCCAGGGTCAGCAGCAGGTCCAGCGGACCTTCAAAGCCGTCCACATGCACCAGCAAGGCTTCGTCGTCGCGCACGATGGCCGCGGCTTCGAAGTCTTCGAAATTCTCGGCGGTTTCACTCATGCCGCCGCTCCCAGCAGGGTGGCCAGATGCGCCTCGGCAGCCGCGGCATCGAATGCTCCGGGCACGGACAGATGCGCCAGCGCCTGCTGGCTGCGCCGCAGGGACTGGCCTTCCAACTCTTTCACTTCCGACGCCACTTCGCGCATCTCTTCCATATCGCCATTGCAGTGGAGCGCCAGATCGCAGCCCGCAAAAAGGGCCTGCTTGGCACGCACCGATAAAGGACCGTCGAGCGCCTTCATGGAAAGGTCGTCCGACATCAAAAGCCCGTCAAATCCTATCTCACCGCGTATCACATCCCGAATGACTTTGGGGCTGGTGGTGCAAGGACGCTGTGGATCAATCGACTCATAAACCACATGCGCTGTCATCGCGATCGGGCACTGGTCAAGGCTGCGGAAGGTCACAAAATCGCTGGCGCTGAGTTCTTCCACCGTGGCGGACACCCGGGGCAGCGCCAGGTGGCTGTCGGCCCCTGCCCGGCCATGGCCGGGAATGTGCTTCATCACCGGCAGGACGCCGCCATCCATCAGGCCTTCGATCTGGGCCTTGCCCAGGGCGATGATGGTGGCCGGGTCCGTGGCAAAAGCCCGGTCGCCGATGATGTCGTGGGCCCCCGGGACGGGCACGTCCAGCACCGGCAGGCAGTCCACATTTATCCCCAGGCTCGCCAGGTCATGGGCGATCAGCCGGGCATTGAGATAGGTCGCCTCGCGGGCGGCTTCCGGGTTTTGGGCATGGAGCGCCCCGAAGACGGCCGCCGGGGGCCGGGCCCGCCACTGGGGCGGCTTCAGCCGGGCCACCCGCCCGCCTTCCTGGTCGATCAGGACAGGAGCGCAGGGGTCGCCGACCGTGCCGCGCAATTCTTCAACCAACGCTTTGACTTGCGCCGGATCGCTAATGTTCCGTGCGAAGAGGATGAAGCCCCAGGGGCGAACCTGGCGGAAGAAATCCTGCTCGGCCGCCGACAGGCTCGTGCCGGCACAGCCGTAAATGGCGCGACTGCGCATGATGGCTATTTACCCATAATGCAGGCGCCGCCGTCGGCCTTCAACCGGTCGCACAGGGCCGAAGCGACTTCCCTGTTGGACATGCCGCCGATGCGCAGCCGGTACCAGGTGCCCTTCTCGCCAAGATCGGCCTGCTGGATGTCGTCGGAGTAGCCGGACAACAAGGCCGAGTGCTTGGCCTTATAGGTCTTCCAGGCGGCATCTGCGTCGGCTTGGCTCTTGTAGGCGCCGATCTGCAGCACGACACCGCCGCCAGAGGCAGGCGTTGCCGTGGCGGGCTTGGGCGCGGGTGTTGCGGCGGCCGTTGTGGGCGCGGCCGTGGGCGCAACCAGGCTGCGCGGCGCGCCGGTTGCATTGGAGGATGGGGCGGTGGCAGCGGGCGGGACCATGGCCTGCTTCATGGCGGGCGGCGGCGTGGTGGCGGCCTTGGGCGCTGCGGCGGCGGGCTTGGACGCGGGCGGCACCGGCGTGGAGTTGGCCTGCTGGATCAGCGCCGCGACCGACTTGGGCGGAGTGGCTGCAGCAGGTTTCGGCGCCGCGGCGGCGGCCTTCACCGGCGCGGGCGGCGGTGTCACGGGTTTGGCGGCGACGGGCGCAGGCGCCGGCTTGGGCGCGACAGCAATCGGCGCGGGCGCGAGCTTCGGCGCCTCAGCGACCGGTGGCGGCGCGGGCTTGGGCGCCGGGGTAGCGGCCGGCGCTGCATTGGCCTGCGGCTTCGCGGCCGGCGCATTGTCGGCAGTGTCGTCCGACGGCGCGGGCTGCTCGTAAATCTTGAAGCCCTGATAGGGCACGGTGCCGTCGCCGCCCGATTGCGGCGCGACGCGTTCGGGGCCATTGGCGGCCGCCAGCACGGGGGTCTCGCCCCGGCCCCGCGCCACGCCTTGCGTATAGGCAAGCCACACCACGCCGGCGAACATCGCCAGCACCAGCAGCGCCAGCACGATCAGAAGCGGAAGGCGCGAGCCTTCGACGTCATCTTCTTCTTCGGAGCCGTCGAACACCCGCACCTCGTCGCTGGGTTCGTACACGCCGCGCTCGTAGTTGGCCATGGAAGTTCCCGAATCTGCTGGTGGCGATCTTAGCACCAGCAGCAACACGAATCATTGTGGTCTAAAGCTGGATTTCCGTGTGGAAGACCCGCTGGTACTCCGTCAGGGCGAAGCGGTCGGTCATGCCGGCGATATAGTCCCGCGCCACCGTGCCCGGCACCGCCTCGCGCGCCGCCGCCGTCCAGTCGGGCGGCAGCAGCCCCGGATCGGCGACAAAGGCCTCATACAGGTCGGTCACCACCGCCTGGGCGCGGGTCATGGAATTGGCGATCCGGGGATGGCGGTACATGTTCTGCATCTGGAAAGCCTTCAGCGCCTTCAGCCGCGGAAACAGCGCCGGCGAGAAAGCGGCCATCGGGCGCCCTGCCCCGCGTAGCGCCGCGGCGCTGGCAAATCCGCCCGCCGCCAGGTTGGCGCGGGTGGTGGCCAGCACATCCTCCATCAATTCGCTCATCAGGGTACGGATCAATTCGCCGATGAAGCGCGACAGTTCCAGATCGCCATGCCGCGCCAGCACACCCTTGACGTGATCGCCGGCCAGCGGCGCCTCTGTCAGGTCGGCAATGGTGAAGATGCCGGCGCGCAGTCCGTCATCAATGTCGTGGCTGACATAGGCGATGTCGTCGGCCAGCGCCGCCAGCTGCGCTTCCAGTCCCGGCCAGCTTTCCAGTTCCAGCGGCCAGCGTTTGTCGAAGCTGGCGATAGGGCCGGGCTGTGCCCCGGTGAGCGGGCCGTTATGCTTCACCAGGCCTTCCAGGGTTTCCCAGGTCAGGTTTAGGCCGTCGAAATCGGCGTAGCGATGTTCCAGCTTGGTCACCAGCCGCAGCGCATGGGCATTGTGGTCGAAGCCGCCAATGTCCCTGGTCACCGCATCCAGCGCTTCCTCGCCGGCATGTCCGAACGGGGTGTGGCCCAGGTCATGCGCCAGCGCCACGGTCTCGGCCAGGTCCTCGTCGGCCTCCAGGGTGCGCGCCAGGCTGCGCGCCAGTTGCGCCACTTCCAGCGAGTGGGTCAGGCGGGTGCGGTAATAATCGCCCTCATGCTGCACAAAGACCTGCGTCTTGTGCTTGAGCCGGCGAAAGGCGCTGGAATGGATGATGCGGTCGCGGTCGCGGCTATAGCAGCTGCGGGTGGCGCTTTCGGTTTCCGGATAGAAACGCCCCCGGCTGGCGGCCGGGCTGGAGGCATAGGGGGCATGCGGCCCCGGCGGGCTGACAATGGGCCCCAACAGGCGCCCGGAAGGGTTGGTTTCGGCCATGCCGAGGACTACATAGAGAGAGTGCCTCAGACTGCAAGCGTCCCCAGGAACGAACAATGACCGCCATGCCCGTAACCCTGTCCGACCGCGCCGCCAAGCGCATCGCCGATATCCTGAAAGCTGAGCCCCAGCCCTCCGCCCTGCGCGTGGCGGTGACCGGCGGCGGCTGTTCGGGGTTCCAGTATAATTTCGCGCTGGATGAAGCCCAGCTGGACGAAGACCTGGTGGTGGAAAAGAACGGCGCGAAGGTGCTTATCGATCCGGTGTCGCTGGATTTCCTGGCCGGCGCGGACATCGATCTGAACGCCCGGCTGGAAAATAGCGAGGGCGATGGGAGAGCGACCGAGTTGGGGGAGAACCTCAATATCGCGCAACATGACGGCGCTGGATACCTGCGAATCAGTGGTCTGTACCGTGGTGGCG
>CAIUTH010000124.1 GCA_903902075.1 uncultured Alphaproteobacteria bacterium | reverse complement strand
GCAGGTGGTGCGCATCGCGGCATTGAAGCGCGGATCGGTGGCCAGCACGGCGGCGGCCTTGGCATCCTTGTCGTTCTTCGCAAAAGCCGTCATGGCCGCGCCCATCTCACCGCCTGTCAACGGTGCCATGCGGGCGAAATATTCCCGCGAAGCATCGGTGGACTGGGTGGGGAAGTCATAGGCGCCGATTTTCAGCAGCCCGGCGGACAAGTGATAGATGGCATTGTCCTTCACCGGGCGCATGGAATGGCCGCCGGGATTGGTCACGTCCAATGTGTAGTTCTGCGACAGCTTCTCGCCGGCATTGATGCCCAGGGCGATGCGCTTGCCGCCATTTTCTCCCATGGTGCCCCAGCCGCCTTCGGTCAGGCCGAATTCGGCATCGATCAGGGCGCGCTGGTTGGCTGCCAGCCATTTGGCGCCGTTGAAGGCGCCGTTGGTTTCCTCGCCGCAGGTCAGGGCCAGCTTCAGCGGGCGCTTGTGGGCGATCTTCTCCTGCTTGAAGCGGACCATCACGTCCACCCAGATCGCGGCCACCGATTTGTCGTCGGCGGTACCGCGACCATAGAAATAGCCGCCTTCCTCCACCAGCGTGAAGGGATCGCGGGTCCAGTCCTCGCGCTTGGCTTCCACCACGTCCAGATGCGCCAGCAGCAAGATGGCTTTCGCCTTGGGATCGCTGCCCGGCAGCACGGCGACCAGGCTGCCTTCCTTCGGATGATCGGACACGGTCAGGATATGCAGGTCGCTGTCCGGATAGCCCGACGTCTTCAGCCGCGCCGCCATCTTTTGCGCCAGCAGGGTGCAGTCGCCGGTCGACAGGGTGGTGTTGGTCTCCACCATCTCCTTGTAGATGCCGCGAAAGGCCTGCTGACCCGGGCTCGGCGGCTGCGCGGCGACAGGCAGGATCAGGCTGGCTGCAAAGGCAGCGGCGACGGCGTTACGCATGCGGCAATTCCTGCTCTCATTTCTGGCTGGCGTAGATTTTCACGACTTCATACAGGAAGTCACGGCCGTCATAGGCCGATTTCACCCGCATGCGCTCGTTGAGCCCATGTGCGCCATTGCCGTCCGGATCGCCGAACATGCCCGACACGCCATAGGTGGGAATGCCCGCCGGGGTCAGGAAGGCGCCGTCCGTGGCGCCGGCTGACATGGATGGCACCACCGGAATGCCGGGCCACATTTTGGCCACCAGCTTTTCCACCGGCGCAAACACGCGGGGATTGATGGGCTGCGGTCCCTTGGGCACTTCACTCCGCTTGTCCACCAACGTCACCTTGATTGCAGGATCGGCGACGACCTCTTGCAAGGTGGCACGGACCTGCTCGGGCGTGGTGCCGGGGAAGATGCGGCAATTGATGTTGGCGTCGGCGCGCTGGGGCAGCGCGTTGTTGGCATGGCCTGCATTGAGAAGTGTTGCGACGCAGGTGGTGTGCAGGATCGCGTTGTAGGATGGATCGGACGCCAGCTTGGCCGAAGCCGCCTTGTCGGTCGGGTCCTTGGCAAAGGCCGTCATCGCCGCACCCATCTCGCCGCCCACCTGCGGTGACAGCTTGGCGAAATACTGGCGGGTGATGTCGCTGGCCTGGATGGGGAAAGCATAGGCGCTGACCTTTGTCAGCCCCATCGCTAGCTTGTAGATGGCGTTGTCCGGCATGGGGCGCGAGGAATGGCCCCCCGGATTGGTCACTTCCAGCTGGTAGTTCTGGGGAAATTTCTCCGCCGCCTGGATTGTCATCATCAGGGGCTTGCCGTCCTTGTTCAGCCGCCCGCCGCCGCCTTCGTTCAGCGCGAATTCCGCATCGATCAGGTCGCGCTCATGGTTGGACAGATAACTGGCGCCATTGAAGGCGGTGGAGGTTTCCTCCCCGCAGGTCAGCGCCATCTTCACGGAGCGGCGATTCTTGAAGCCTTCCTGCTTCAGCCGCATCATGGTGTCGACCCAGGCGGCGACCTGTGCCTTCATATCGGCGGTGCCGCGGCCATAGAAATAGCCATTCTCCTCGATCAGGGTGAAGGGATCGCGGGTCCAGTCCTCGCGCCGTGCTTCCACCACATCGATATGGCCCAGCAGCAGCAAGGCCTTGGCATGCGGGTCGCTGCCCGGCAGCCGTGCCACCAACCCGCCTTCCTTGGGATGGCCGTCGGCCGTGAAGTAATGCAGGTCGGCGTCGGTGTAACCGGCTTCCTTCAGATGCGCGCCCATCTTGTGTGCCAGCAGGGTGCAGTCGCCAGCCGATAAGGTGGTGTTGGTTTCCACCAGCTCTTTGTACAGGGTGCGAAAACGCGCCTGGCCCGGGCCGGTCTGCGCCGCTGCCGGCAAGGTCAGAGATGCGGCCAGCGCCGCGCAAAGAAATGACCGCATCCACAACCCCCGGGAGAAAGCCCGGAAGACAGCCTAGCGGTCAGGACCACTTATGGAAGGAGAAAAATGCTGCGCCACCGAGGAAAAGGAATGCCACCAGGTGATTCCACTTCAGGCTTTCGCCCAGATAGGTGACTGAAAAAACAGCAAATACCAGAAGCGTAATGATTTCCTGCATCGTCTTGAGCTGGGCAGCGGAATAGACTTGGTGGCCGATGCGGTTGGCCGGCACGGCCAGGCAATACTCAAAAAGGCGATGCCCCAGCTGACCAGGACCACCTGCCACAGCACGGCGCCCGGAAATTTCAGCTGGCCGTACCAGGCGAACGTCATGAAGACGTTGGAGGCCAGCAGGAGCAGGATGGGTGCAAGCGCGATGGGGATCAGGGACGTCATGGGTCAGCCGCCGTTGCAGTGGATGGTGTAGCGCAGCGCATTGGAGTGTTTGCCATCGGCATCGATCACATAGCTGCGCATGGTAATGAAGTATTTGCTGGTACCGCACTCCCAGCCACCCGAGGCAATGACGCCGTTCTGCAGCGAGCCCGGCGCGACATCCACGGCGTAGCTTGCGGCCTGCGTGTCCTTAAAATCGCCGTCGGAATTGACCAGTTCGCGGCGGCGCATCACCACGGGGCTGCGCATGATGGTGACGTGAAAATCGGGGATCACGTCCATGGGTGCGCCATTAGGCCCGATGACGGGACCGGGATCGCGCATCCATTCCAGCAGGGGCGAGCCTGCACCGCTGTTCGCGTCGTCTGCGGTCTGTTCGACATTTGCTAGTTTCAGGATCGGCGTGGGCGGTGGCGGGGCCGGTTTCTTGGACCGTTTGGCGGCATCGGTCGGCGCGGCCAGGGCCAGCAGGGCGGCAATGATCAGTATTTTGCGCATCGGGACCTCGTTGACGCCAATCTAGCCGGGGCTTCCCGGCACTGATAGCCTTGAACGAACAGGGGCGGATTTTGATGCCGGTGAGCCAGGAAATTCCGGCGGACGTTTTCGCCAAAAGCGCGCGGCGCCTGATCCCGTTCATGGCCCTGCTCTATATCATCGGCTTCATCGACCGCTCCAATGTCGGCTTTGCGGCTCTGACCATGAACCGGGACCTGGGCTTTTCGCCGGGCGTGTTCGGGCTGGGCGCCAGCATGTTTTTCCTGGGCTATCTGACCTTCCAGATTCCGACGGCGCTGCTCTTGGCGCGGGCCGGCGCGCGGCGGGTGATCTTTTGCGTCATGCTGGTGTGGGGGCTGGTCTCCGCCTCCAACGCCTTCATGCGGGACGCGCATGGATTTTATGCGCTGCGTTTCCTGCTAGGTGTCGCCGAAGGCGGCTTCACCCCCAGCATGATCTATTACCTGACCTTGTGGTTTCCGCTGTCGCATCGCGGGCGTTTCACCGCCATCTTCTGCACCGCCATTCCCATCGCCGGCATCATCAGCGGGCCGCTGTCCGGACTGTTGTTGGGCATGGAAGGAACGCTGGGCCTGCATGGCTGGCAGTGGCTGTTCCTGGTGCAGGGGCTTCCGGCCGTGCTGCTGGCCTTTGTGGTGCTGGCCGTGTTGCCCGACGGTCCGGATCAGGCGCGCTGGCTGAACGCGGCGGAGTGGGGCGTGATTGCGGCCCGGCTGGAAAGCGAAAAGGGCAGCCAGGAACGCGCAGTGGGACGCGCCCTTACCGATCCGCGGCTGTTGCTGCTGGCGCTGTCCACCCTGGGCTCGGCCTGCGCGCTGTACGGCATCAATCTGTGGCTGCCCCAGATCGTCCACGGCATGGGCTATTCCACCCGTGCCACCGGCTTTGTGTCCACCATCCCCTATATTGTCAGCATGGTGGCGATGGTGGTGTGGGCGCGGCGCAGCGATGCGCGAGGCGAACGTATCTGGCACACGGCCCTGACCATGTTCCTGGCAGCAACCGCGCTGGCGGTGGCGGCGGTGTCGTCCAATCATCTGGTGGTGCTGGTGGCGCTCAGCTTGGCCATGGCCGGCGGATTGTCTGGCATCGGCCCGTTTCAAAGCCTGCTGACAAGCTTCGCGCGCGGTCCGGCCTCGGCCAGCGGGCTGGCGCTGGTCAACACCATCGGCACCCTGGGCGGATTTGTTGGGCCCATCATCGTGGGTCTGCTCAAGGGCTGGACCGGCGGCTATGGCGCAGCGATGGCGGCGCTGGGCATCGGCCAGGCGCTGTCGGCGCTGATCGTGCTCGCAGCGGGACGGCTGATTATTGCAATTCCAAAATCGCGTCCTTCGCCATCTTCGTGACCCGCGCCAGGGCGTCGGGCTGATAGAAGGCAATGCGCGCCTGGTACACGTCACGGCCAAAGCTTTCGGGCAGCGGCAGATAGGTGGTGGTGCCGTCTGACAGGTTGAGCACCGCCACGGTGGTGTCGGGAAATTCGCGCCGCAGGTCCATCTGGAATTTGCTGTAGGACTCGGCCGGGGTGGACACTAGGAAAGCCTCGCCGATCCGCCACACGGTGAAGTGGAACGGGCTGTTGGGGCCGTCGCCGATCTGGGCGCGGCGCGCCAGGCTCCGCTCAATCCGCTCAATGGCAAAGCGTTCCGTGGCGGCGGCCAGTTGTGCTTCCAGTTCTTCGCGCGACGGGAAGGGGAGCAGTGGAAACTCGGTCGAGACAAAGCGGCCCGACAATTCTGTGCTGACAGACTCGCGCGGTGTCAGGCGCCAGATGCCCAGCGGCGTTCCGGATTCTTCCACGCCCTGATAGGCCAGCTGCTGGCCGGGCGGGAACATGCCCGCAATGATGGACAGCGCGGCATAACCCAGCTCGCGGCCATTCTGGTCCGCGACTTCTGCCTTGGCCTCATAGCTGCGCCGCGGCGTGAGGTCGCCCGAAGCGCCGTGCATGAATACGCACATGGCACCATCGGTATCGCGCTCCACCACCTCGCGCATGGCGCCGATATAATCGGGCGACAGAAGCCGGTTGCCACCGCCCAGCGAAACCGGATGGCAGGCATAGTTGACGATGGTGGCCCGCACTTTGCCATCCATGCCCGCGACGCGGCCGATCAGCAGCGTATCGTCGGCCTGTTCGGCCAGGTTCAAGCCGCAGATATCGCGGCCGGTCGCCGGATCGACGGCATCGCGGTTGAACGCCAGGCCGCAGCGGCCATAGGCCCAGCTGACGATACTTTCGGCCAGCGATGCGCGCGCCTGTTCCACCAGGCCAACGCAGATTTCCGTCAGGCCATCGAGATAAGCCGTCAGCTTGTCGCCGCCGGGCCGTCCCGTCATGCGCCGGTTCAGCACCGGCAGGCTGTGGGAATGGGAAGGATGGAACATCAACTGTTCTGGCTTCAGGTTGAAGCGCTTCAGGATCGCGGCGCGGAGCGCGGCCACATCCTTGTCATCGGTGCAGCAGGAATCCAGCGTGAGGAACACCAGCTCGCTCTTGCCGTCGAGGGTCTGGAAATCGAGGCAGCTCGCCAGTGCCGGGCGGTGCACGCCTTCGGCCACGTCATGCTTGGCGCTGCCCCAGGTGCGTGAATAGATGCCGACCGGCGGGGTGACATCCGTGCGTGCCGTGCCGATACGGCCATGGAATTCGGCATGCTTGAGACGAGGCGCCATGTCGTTTCCTCCAGAAAAATCGGCCGGCGCTTTTGGGCGCCGGCCGTTTCCATTTTACTTCTTCTTGACCGCGACCAGTTCGATCTCGACCAGGGCGCCCGGCGTGGCCAGGCCGACCTGGACGGTGGAGCGGGCCGGCTTGTTGGGCTGCGTCGCCGAGCCGAAGCGCTTGCCCCATTCCGCATTCATGGCGGGGAAGTTGATCTTGTTGCCGTTGGCCGGATCGGCCACCAGGAACACGGTGCCCTTGACCACGTCGCCGAAGGTCAGGCCCAGCTTGGTGAGAACCGCTTCCAGCTTGTTGAGCACGTCATTGGTCTGCTGGGTGGTGTCACCCCAGCGGGCCGGGCTGCCTTCGGGCGCGCTGGGATCCTTGGGGCCGCCGGGAATGCCGCTGATGTAGTAAGTCGTCAGGCCCGCCGGCACGGTGACAGCCGAAGCGATGACGGGGCTGGGCGTGGCCGCATCCAGGCGCGTCACGGTCTGTGCATTGGCGGAGCCGGCGAAAGCGCAAAGCGCCAGCGCCGTTCCCAGGAAGGCAAGTTTCTTGGCAATGTTCATCTTGAAGTCCCCTTGTTGGAAAAATTCCGTACAGAGCCTAGCGCGAGATCCGCGAACGCGCATGCGCTAAATTGCGCGATGGCGCGGCGCGCATCAAACGGCTGATTCAACAGCCAGTTCTACGCCCTGGCCTTGCGCGCCTTGTTTAGGACTTCGCGGATGCGGCGGCCCACGATCAGGTCCTCGCCGGGCTGCAGGGTCATGGACACGACCTGCAGCTTGTTGACGACGCCGGGCTTGGGCTTGCGCAGCGGCGGCAGCAGGCTGCGGTTGCCCAGGGTGGACAGCGCCTCGATGCGCGGGGTGCCGGCGGCCAGTTTCTCTACGCATTGCGCCACCGTCAGTCCGAACGCGGCTTCATCCCAATTCACCGTCAGGGTGGGATAGGAATTGCTGCCGACGGGAATCTCGATCGAAGTGGTCACGCCCGGCACGGTTTCCGTCAGCTTGGCGACGCGCTCGACGCGGCCCCGCCATTCCTTGTTCAGGGCAGTCAGATCGGCCTTGGACCAGTATTCCACGGCGGCCAGGATGCCCATGATCTCGTCCTTGCCCACCTTCATGGCGCGGCACACCGCCCCTTCCCAGGGCGCACTGTTGGCCATGCCGGCTTCGATCAGGTCCTTGCGGCCCAGCAGCAGGCCCGAGCATTGCGGACCGCCCAAGCCCTTGCCGCCGCTGATGGCGTAGAGATCCACGCCCCACTTGGCGAACTTGGTGAAGTTCTCGAAAGGCGGCACCGAGGACGACGCATCCACCAGCAGGGGCACGCCCGCGGCTTTCGTGACCTTGAGTGCTTCCTGCACCCGTTCATCGCGAAAGGTGGTGTAGACCAGGCATGTCCTGGGCCCGATGGCGCCGGCCAGATCGGCCTGTGTCGGCGCCAGCACCAGCTTGCCGCCGGCCAGGCGCAGCGCGCTGTCAAAGGCGTTGCGCCCGCCCAGCATAACGACTTCGTTCTTCAGGCCCGTGGTGTCGGGCAGCTGCCAAATCTTGTCGGGATCGGTGCCCGCGATCACCGCCGCCACCGCGGTGGACATGGCCGCCGCCGCGCCCGCAGTGACCATGCCGAATTCGGCGCCGGAAATTTCCGCCAGCCGCTTGCCTGCCGCATGCTGCAATTCGAACATGTCCACGAACTGGTGCGAGGCCGCTTCCACCGCGCGGCGCACTTCAGGCAGCTCCAGCGAGCCGCCGACATAGGTATAGGTGCCGCGCGCATTGATCAGCGGGCGAATGCCCAGCTTCTCATAGGCATTGCCCATCGCCTTGCTGGATACCGTCTTGGCGAAACTTTGCGTCGCCATGGTGGCGAACAGCGGTGTGGCAGCCATCAGCTTGAGGAAAGCGCGGCGGCGGGCGCCATTCGAAACGGTGTTGGACATGGAATTTCCCTCAGCTTTTGACGCGCGGAGCCTATCCCAACCCGGACCCTTTTCAATTGCGCACGAAAAAACCCGCCGGGTGCGCCGGCGGGTCTTTACAAAAAAATGCACGCAGCGTTAGCGGGGCGTGGTGGCGATGGACTTCTTGATGGCGTCCAGGGTGCGCTCAATGGTGCGCTGGGTCAGCATGCGGCCGATTTTCGCGCTGGCGTGGCGGGGATCGCCTTCCACGCCGTTCTTGCCGTTGCCCGCTTCCAGCCGTTCCTTATGAACCATGGCGGGGTCGATATACATCATCTGCGAAGTGTCGCGGACGTCGGAGTGATTGCCGAACTCTTCCTTCTTGATGCCCATCTTCATCATCTCGGCCTGATCGCCCGCCATGTCGCCGCGGTAATAGACGGAAATGGCATGGACCCGTACCGGCGTCGCCGCCCATTCGGCGTTCAGCTTGGCGGCGACAGCGTCCTGACCTGCAATGTCGGAACCGTGATCGCCGATCAGCACGATGTCGCGAAAGCCATGCAGTTTCAGGCTGCGCGCCACGCCTTCCACCACCCCGGCATAGACATCTTCCGGCACGCCGATGGTACCGGGATATTTCAGATGGCCCTGGGGCGGGTCGTATTTGCCTTCGGGAGTGAAGTTGATCGGCGATGTTACCAGCGCATTTCCCAGCCGGTGCGCGATAGTCTGGGCATTGGCGAAGACGCGGAAATTGTGCTTGCCGGTGGCCATGGCCGGGCCGTTCTGCTCGGTGCCGCCGCTGGGGACGATGACGGTGGTCTTGCCTGCGACAATGGCGTCGCGGATTTCATACGACGTCATCCGCTCCATCAGGACATTGTCGGCGGCGGTGGCTGGCGTGCCGAAACAAAGAACAGCGATCAGAGCCAAATATTTCTTCATCGGGGCCTCCCAGCCATTCTTGTTTTTATATTCGGCGAAAGCGTCAGTGGATGCGCTTGACCTTGTAGATCTTGCCGTCGTCCTTAACCGTCATCAGATAGACGCGCATCGCGTCCGGCGTGATGGTG
>CAIUTH010000123.1 GCA_903902075.1 uncultured Alphaproteobacteria bacterium | reverse complement strand
TATTATTCCTTCGTGGTGGGGATGACCGCGCAGGTCTCCGACGTGCAGGTGCGCACCACGGTGATGCGCCGCGCCACATTGCTGCATGGGGTGGTGTCGTTCTTCTTCAACACCGTCTTCATTGCGATGGCCGTTAACGCGGGTGTGACGTTGGCCTCGTGACGGCCATTGCCTCTTTTTATTGGCGCGTGGTCAAGAGATCCTGCGCGGGGGGCGCGTCAACGCCGGCGTTACGCTCGCTTCCTGAACCAGGGGATGAAGGCGCTGACCTCGCGCTTGTATTTGGCATAGCCCGGCCGGCGCTCGGCGATGTCGTCTTCCATCAGGCTCACGCCGGAAACTATCAGCAGCAGGGTCGTGATCAGCAACGGCGACAGCAGCAGCCACCACATGTGGCTGGCGGCATAGCCGATGATGAAAAAGCCCCACCACATCGCCGCTTCGCCAAAATAGTTGGGATGGCGCGACCAGCCCCACAGCCCCCGGTCCATCACCTTGCCCTTGTTGGCGGGATCGGACCGAAAGGCCCCCAGCTGAAAATCGGCCAGCGCCTCGAACACCAGGGCGGCGCCGGCGATGCCGACCCCGGCATAGTCCAGCCACCCCATGGGCATGCCGCTGTAGAGGACCGCCGCCACCAGGGGGGCAGGGATGAACCAGATGAGAATTGCTTGCAACAAGAACACTTGGACGAAGCTCAGCCACCACCAGTTGGCGCCGAACTTGATCCGCATGGCGCCGTAGCGGTGATCCTCGCCATGGTGGCGGGCCCAGATATGGGCGGCCAGGCGCAGCGCCCACAGGTTAACCAGCAAAAGCACCGTGGAGGTGCGCGGACCGCCCGCATGGCTCATGCCAGCGGCAATATCCACCACCCCCGCTATGCCGGGCCCCCAGAAAATATCGACGATGCTGGCGTCCTTGAGGCGCAGGGACAGCAGCCACAGCAGGATCGCCGCGGTCAGGGCGAAGACCAGCCCCCAGCTGGACGGCGACAGGGCGGGGAGATGCGAAAAGACCGGGGAAAGCACCGCTTTCATGTGACAAATTGCGTGGAATCAAACACTTGTTTCGCGCTATCGTGCCGTATGCGGGCGTAGACCTGTGCAAAGGCGTAAGTCATGGCGTTTTCCTACAAGTCCAGTTTCGCGGACGCTATTTCGGCACTGCGGCGTGAAGGCCGTTACCGGGTCTTCGCCGACATTCTGCGCGAGCGGGGCGCTTTTCCCAAGGCCGGCCTGTACGACCCCAACAGCACTTATACCGACAACAAGGGCAAGCCGATCACCGTCTGGTGCTCGAACGATTACTTGAACATGGGCCAGCATCCCAAGGTGCTGGCGGCGATGCACGAGGCGGTGGACGCGGTGGGCGCCGGCAGCGGCGGCACCCGCAATATCTCCGGCACCACCCACTATCACGTGGAGCTGGAACGCGAGCTGGCCGACCTGCACGGCAAGGATGCCGCGCTGCTGTTCACGTCCGGATTTGTGTCCAATGACGCCACCCTCAGCACCCTCGCCAAGGTTCTGCCTGGGCTGATTATTTTCTCGGACGAGCTCAACCATGCCTCGATGATCGAAGGCATCCGCCATGGCGGCACCGCCAAGTATGTATTCCGCCACAACGACATGGAACATCTGGAAGAGCTGCTGAAGGCGGCCAATCCGGCGGCGCCCAAGCTGATCGCGTTCGAAAGCGTCTATTCCATGGAAGGTGAGTTCTCGCCCACCGAAGCCATCTGCGACCTGGCCGAGAAATACGGGGCACTGACCTATATCGACGAAGTGCACAGCGTGGGCATGTACGGCCCGCGTGGCGCCGGCATTGCCGCCCGCGACGACACCATGCACCGCATCGACATAATCGAAGGCACCCTGGCCAAGGCGTTCGGCGTCATGGGCGGCTATATCACCGCTTCCGCGGAACTGGTGGACTGCATCCGCAGCTTCGCGCCGGGCTTCATCTTCACCACTTCGCTGGCCCCGGCCATCGCCGCCGGCGTCCTGGCCTCCATCCGGCATCTCAAGTCGTCCGAAGTGGAACGCCAAAAGCTGGCCGAACGCGCCGCCGCCCTGAAGGCGCGTTTCACGGCCGCCGGACTTCCCCTGATGGAAAGCCCCAGCCATATCGTGCCGCTGATGGTAGGCGATGCCGCGCTGTGCAAGGCGGTGTCGGACTCGCTGCTGAAGGACCACGGCATCTATGTCCAGCCGATCAATTATCCCACCGTGCCGCGCGGCACCGAGCGGCTGCGTTTTACGCCCAGCCCGGCGCATAGCGACGCGATGATGGACGCGCTGGTAGAGGCCCTGGTGGTCGTGTGGGACGCCCACAAGATCGCCCGCGCCGCCTGAGTGGCAAAAGAGATCTACGTCGAATTCGTGATCTTGGGCAATTCGCTCAAGGCGACGGCGATCGATCCTGAGTCCGGCCTGGAAGCCACTGTCGTTGGCCCGGCCAACGCCGCCCAAAGCACCATGGCCCAGGCCGCCCGCCGCAAGCTGGAATTCATGGCCGCCAAGAAAAAGGGCTAGTCTTTATTCTTCCGCTTGCCCTTGCGGCCGTCGCCCTTGCCCAGCCCGATCTTCTTGGCGAAGTCGCTGCGCTTCTGGGCGTAATTGGGCGCCACCATCGGATAGTCGGGCGGCAGGTTCCAACGCTCGCGATATTCGCCCGGCGACAGCTTATAACGTGAGCGCAAGTAGCGCTTGAGCATCTTCAGCCGCTTGCCGTCCTCCAGGCAGACGATGTAGTCGGGCTGGACCGACTTCTTGACCGGCACGGCGGGCGCGCGGGGCAGGGCGCGTTCCGCAGGTTCGGCGAAGCCGCCCAGGGTGGCATGGACATTCTTGATGATGCCGGGCAGCTCGCTGGCCGCCACCGTGTTCTTGCTGACATAGGCGGCGACGATTTCCGTCACCAGCTTGAGGATGTCATCCTCGCTATCCTTGCCCATATCCCCAAACCCAATGTTGTCGCCCATCACCTTAGGGCGGCAGGCCGGGTACAGGAAATCTCAGCTTTTCCCGTGCCTTGCAAGAAGGTCCTCAATTCTTGCCTAAGCCGCTAGATTTGGTGCCGCCGAAGGGGTAAATCCGCCATTCCTGCGCGGGGGCGCAATATCGGCCTCCGTACCCCTTCTGGTTGCAAAGAGGCTTGCATGTCCGCTGTCCCGTTGGCTCCCCCGTCCGGTTACTTCACCCAAGGGCTGGAAGCCGCCGACCCGGACGTTTTCAACAGCATCCAGGACGAACTGAACCGGCAGCGCGACAAGATCGAGTTGATCGCCTCCGAGAACATCGTCTCCAAGGCGGTGCTGGAAGCCCAGGGCTCGGTCCTGACCAACAAGTATGCCGAAGGCTATCCGGGCAAGCGCTATTATGGCGGCTGCGAATATGTCGATGTGGCCGAACAGATCGCCATCGAACGCGCCTGCAAATTGTTCGGCGCGGCCTTCGCCAACGTTCAGCCCCACTCCGGCGCCAACGCCAACCAGGCGGCCTTTTATGCCCTGCTGAATCCGGGCGACCCCTTCATGGGCCTAGATCTGGCGGCCGGCGGCCATCTCACCCATGGCCATCCCGCCAACTATTCCGGCAAGTGGTTCAAGCCGGTGCCTTACACGGTCCGCAAGGACGACCAGCGCGTCGACATGGACCAGGTCGCTGCGCTGGCCCGCGAGCACAAGCCCAAGCTGATCCTGGCGGGTGGTTCGGCTTACGCCCGCACCTGGGACTTCGAAGCCTTCCGCAAGATCGCTGACGAAGTCGGCGCGCTGTTCATGGTGGACATGGCCCACTTTGCCGGCCTGGTGGCGGGCGGCGTCCATCCCAGCCCAATTCCTTTCGCCGACGTGGTCACCACCACCACCCACAAGACCCTGCGCGGGCCGCGTGGAGGCATGATCCTGTCGCGCGACGAAGTCATCGGCAAGAAGATCAATTCGGCCGTGTTCCCCGGCCTGCAGGGCGGCCCCCTGATGCATGTCATCGCCGCCAAGGCGGTGGCGTTCGGCGAAGCGCTGAAGCCAGAATTCAAGACCTATGCGAAGAATGTGGTGGAGAATGCCAAGGCGCTGGCCGAAATCCTCAAGGCCAGCGGCCTGGACATCGTCACCGGCGGCACCGACACCCATCTGATGCTGGTCGATCTGCGCCCCAAGGGCGCCAAGGGCCGCCCCACCGAACATGCTCTGGACCGCGCCGGCATCACCTGCAACAAGAACGCCGTGCCGTTCGACACCGAAAAGGCCACCATCACGTCGGGCATCCGGCTGGGTTCGCCCGCCGGCACCACCCGGGGCTTCGGCACCGCCGAATTCCGCGAGGTCGGCAAGCTGATCGTGGAAGTGGTCGATGCCGTGGCCAAGAATGAAGCGGGCGATGCCCAGGTGGAACAGAGCGTGGCGCGCCGCGTCAGCGATCTGTGCAACCGCTTTCCGATTTATCCGTAAGGGGAACCCAAGATGCGCTGCCCGTTCTGCGGACATGAAGACAGCCAGGTGAAGGACTCGCGTCCTTCCGAGGACAATTCGGCCATCCGCCGCCGCCGCCATTGCCCCGAATGCGGCGGCCGGTTCACGACCTTTGAGCGCGTGCAGCTGCGTGAGCTGATCGTGGTCAAGAAGAATGGCCGGCGCGAAAGCTTCGACCGCGACAAGCTGGAACGCTCGGTCAATCACGCCCTGCGCAAGCGCCCGGTGGAGCGCGAGCGGGTGGACCGCACCATCACCGGCATCGTGCGCCGCCTGGAATCCATGGGCGAGAACGAGATTCCCGCCAATGTGATCGGCGAACTGGTGATGCAGGCCCTGGCCAGCCTGGACAAGGTGGCCTATGTCCGCTTCGCCTCGGTTTACAAGAATTTCCGCGAGACCCGTGACTTCGAGATGCTGATCGGCGAACTTGAAGGCGAAGACGACGTTAAACCTTAAACTTCTCCGCTCGTTGCAACCTAGGCGTTGCTGCGGGCACCTCTCCTTTGTGGCGCTCGGCGCCAAAGGGGAGGGTGATCAGAGCGTGATATGAACATTTTGATTGTCGAAGCGCGCTACCATCCGGACGTCGCCGACGCCTTGGTGGATGGTGCGACCGCGGCGCTGGAAAAAGGTGGCGCGCGCTTCGAGCGCGTGTCGGTGCCCGGCGTGCTGGAATTGCCCGCCGCCATCGCCATCGCGGTGCGTTCGGCGCGGCCTTTTGACGGCTATGTCGCGCTGGGCTGTGTCACCGGCCCGTCCCATATCGCCGACATGTACTATGTCGAAACCTTGCGTGGACTCATGACCATGGGCGCCGCGGGCATTTCGCTGGGCAGCGGCATCGTGCTGGCGGGCGACGAGGGCGCGGCCCACGACCTGGCCACGCGCCAGGACCTGGGCGGCGATGCCGCGCGTGCCTGTCTTGCCCTGTGCACCTTCGCCGAACGCCAAGGCTATCAGCGATGAATGACGGCCCGGCCAACGAAGCCAAGGGCGATGCCCGCCATGCCGCCCGCCTGGGTGCTGTGCAGGCGCTTTATCAGATGGAAATGTCCGGCAATGGCGCCGAGGAAGTGGCGCAGGAATTCGCCGAGCATCGCTTCAGCGAATTGCCGGTGCCGCCCGACGGCGATTTCTTCCACGCCATCGTCAATGGCGTACCCAAGCACCAGGTGGAGATCGACTGCGCCATCGCCGGCGCTCTGTCCGAGAAATGGAAACTGGAGCGGGTGGATTCCATTCTGCGCGCCATCCTGCGCTGTGGGGTGTTCGAATTTGTGGCGCGGCGCGATGTGCCGGCCAAGGTGGTGATCGACGAATATGTCGCCGTGTCTGGCGCCTTCTTCGGCGGTGACGAACCGGGCTTCGTCAATGCCGCGCTGGACGCCATTGCCAGGCGAAAGCGCGCGCGCGAGTTCGGCTTGCCGGTGCCGGAAGGCGAACTGGAATTCTGATCCAGAACATTTCTGTTCGGTAATGTTTATCTAAGTGTCGCAAATAGCAGGCGGCGAAAGCGCGCAGCGCCGTGTTTGGTCGCATAAAGCGCGCCGTTCTCGCAGATGCAAAACAGTTTTTCCCTGTACGGACCAAAGACGCAGGTCCAGTCTTGCCGCAACTAGAACGGGGGAAATATCCATGGACATGAAGAAGCGTGATTTTCTTGGCCTGGCCGCCGGCGTCGGCGCCGTGGCCGGCCTTGCCGCCGCCGGTGACGTCCAGGCGCAGGACCGCCGGGCCGGCTCCGCGCACCGGCCGATCGCGACCGGCGACCGCGAACTGGCCAGCCGCAATGTGCAGCCTTCCACCGTGGACTGGAATTACAAGCCGCGCCGCGTCAACAAGGCGATCGAGCTGTGGGAAGACGGCCAGCCCATCTATTACAACGGCTCGGGCCTTGGACCTGGCGTGGATCCCTATGCCCAGGGCGTGAAGATGGCGCGCACCTGGTACGACGCGATCAATGTCGAGTTCGAGCATGGCGCGCTGGACTTCACCCAGCTGCGCGAATTCATGCGCGGATTGGTGGACGGCGGTCCCACCCGCAGCGGTCACCGCACCCCCGCGGTGTTCGTGGAAACGGGCATCATCGCCCTGGACGAGGCTTATGCCCGCGCCAACAGCTGGGTGATCCAGCAACTGCTGGACTGCGGCATCCACGGCATCCACCAGTGCCATGCCCGCGATACCAAGGCCGTGCAGGTGACCATGCAGATGGCTTGCCGCTATCCCTTCAAGCGGCCGGGCATCAAGGATCTGCCGATGCGGGGTTTGCGCGGATCTTCTGCCGGCTATGCCGCCCAGGTCTGGGGCGTGGACCTGTTCAAGTACAACCACGTTGCCGACCTGTGGCCGCTCAACCCCAAGGGCGAGCTGATCTTCGGCGTGAAGATTGAAGACACCTACTGCGACCAGCAGGTGGAAGGCACCCTGGCGCTGCCGGGCATGTCCATGGCCGAATGGGGCCCAGGCGATCACAGTTATTGGCTTTACGGCCTGGACGTGATGCCCGAAGACGGCTCGCGCCCCCCCAACATCATCGCCATGCCGGAGATGGTTGCAGTGCGCAAAAGGGTGCTGGACCTGTGCAAGAAGAACAAGGTCATGTTCCTCAATGCCGGTAGTACCGACCCCAAGGCGCTAGACTATGTCATCGGCCAGATCGACGACGGCGCTATGGTGCTGGAGTGCGACGAAGAGGCCGCGATCATGGGCCGCGAACATACGAAGAGGAAAATGCCGGTCTAGGCACGCCTCTTCGCAATTGCGAAGAGTTTTAAAGCCTTTGGCGGTCTTGCGACCGCAACCAATGTCCTGCAAGGTCAGGACATTACAAAAAACTCAGGAGGAGTCTGATAGCCATCAGGCACGGCTTCTTCCTGAAGAGGCGCCGCCAAGGCGCCGACGTAACTGTTCAACCCTGGGAGTGAGTAATGAAGAAGACTATCCGCAATATCCTGCTGACGGCTGCCGCCGCGGCGGTGCTTGTCCTGCCGGCCTCCGCGCAGTTCCTCGGCAAGGAAGACATGCCGACGACCAGCTTCGCCAAGGGCACGGTATTCTGGTCGCCCAAGCCGACCACGATGACCCCCTACACCGCGCCGAACAAGCCGCACTGGAAGTTGTCGGAAATCCTGGCAGCCCATAAGGGCCAGAGCGACTGGGTGCAGCCCATCATCCGCAACAAGGACCAGGAAGCCGATTACATTGCCTTGGCGCCGGGCAAGAAGACCAAGCAGAAGATGTATCCGGACGACCGTCTGGTGTTCATCGTCTGGGACGGTTCGATCAAGGTGTCGATCGACGGTTATGAACCCTTCGTCGCCACCAAGGGCTTCATGGTCAATGTGCCCTTCCGCCATCTCTTCACCCTGGAAAATGTCGGCTCCACCCCGGCCCTGCGCTTTGAAGTGCGCCAGGTCGGTTCGGTTCCGCTCTATCCGGTCAGCGAGACCCCCGATCCCGTCAAGGGCATGACCTACACCAAGGTCACCAACCTGACCGGCCCGGCGAAGGAAAAGGAATCCAACCCGATCTATGTGGACTACATGAAGGAGTTCAACGGCACGGATAAGCCCTATGGCGGCAAGTTCGTGTGGGACGACCACTTCACGTCCAACATCCTGCGCGGCAAGGGCGCCCCGGTTCCGGGCGACGACAAGAAGGGCCATTTCCATGTCGGCTGGACCGAGTTCTGGTTCATCATGGAAGGCCATATCGGTATCAAGATCGAAGGCGAGAAGTATTTCGTCACCGATCCG
>CAIUTH010000122.1 GCA_903902075.1 uncultured Alphaproteobacteria bacterium | reverse complement strand
CACGCCCAGTTCGTGCGCCATGCTGGGCAGGGCCGTGGCCAGCACCGTGCCGTCCAGTTGCTCCATGAACATGGCCGCGCCCACGATCAGGGCAATGGTGCGGAAATTGGCCTTGGGCGTGCCGGATTCGGGCATGATCCATCCCGTTTAGGCCCCACCTTTGCCGGGCGCAAGAGCGCGGTTTGGGCGGATTTTCGGGCCATTTCACCCATCTTTCGGCCCCGCTATAAAGGCCCGGATGACGCTGCAAGCCCTGTATGAAGAAGCCCTTGGCAACCACAAGCGCGGCGACCTGGCGGCGGCCGAGCGGCTGTATCGCGAGGTTCTGGAAAGCGCGCCCACCAGCTTCGTCGCCCGCCATATGCTGGGGGTGCTGCGGGCCCAGGCCGGGGCGCCCGAAGAAGCGCTGGAACTGATCGGCGGCGCCCTGGCCCAGAAGCCCGATGCGCCCGATGCCCTGTTCAACTATGCCAATGTCCTGCGCGGGCTGGGTCGAAGTGAGGAAGCGCTGGCGGCCTATGGCCGGGCGCTGGCAGCGCGGCCCGATTATCCGGCGGCGCGCGCGGCGCGCGCGGAAGTCCTGAACAGCCGCGGCAACGCCCTACGCGAAGCCGGCCAGTTTGCCCTTGCCCTGGCGGCTTACGACCAGGCGCTGGCCGATGCGCCCGGCTATGCCGATGCGCTGAACAATCGCGGGGTGGCGCTGTGGAGCATGGGGCGTTTTTCGGAAAGCTTGGCGGCGGTGGACGCGGCGGTGGCGGCAAAGCCCGGTTATGTCGAGGCCCACTATAATCGCGGCAACATCCTGCGCGACATGCTGCGGCTGGACGAAGCCAAGGCCAGCTTTGATCGCGCGATCGCGCTGGATGAGAATTTCATACCGGCTTATCGGAACAAGGGTTTCTGCGCCCTGCTTCAGGGCGACTTCGCATGCGGCCTGCCGCTGTATGAAAGCCGCAAGAAGGCCAGCCCCCCAATCGAGGCGCGAGCCTATGCCCAGCCGCTATGGACCGGCGCGCAGGATATTAGGGACAAGACCATGTTTCTCTATGCCGAACAGGGCATGGGTGACACCATCCAGTTCTACCGTTTTGTCGCGCCGTTGCTCGCGCGCGGGGCCAAAGTGATATTGTCGGCGCAGGACAGCCTGCTGCGGCTGCTGGAAAGCGCCAACCCGAAAGTGACCCTGATCGGCGCGCAGGCGCTGCCGCCGGCTTTCGATTTTCACATTCCCCTGACCAGTTTGCCGCTGGCCCTGGGCATCACACGGGCGACGATTCCGGCCGACGTGCCCTATCTGGCTGCCGAGCCGCGGCGCGTGGCGCACTGGCGAGACAAGATTGGCACGAAAGGCTTTAAAATCGGCATTTCCTGGCAGGGCGCGCGGACCGGCGACGCCAGCCGCGCCATGCCGCTGGCGTCTTTTGCAGGCTTGTCCCGGCGCGCGGGCGTGCGGCTGATCTCGCTGCAAAATGGCTTTGGCAGGGAACAGTCCCTGCCCGGCCTGGAAAGCTTGGGCGATGCGTTCGATTCGGGGACCGACGCCTTCCTGGACAGCGCCGCGGTGATGGAAAATCTGGACCTGGTGATCACACTGGATTCGGCATTGGCGCATCTGGCCAGCGCTCTGGGCCGACCCACGTGGGTGGCGCTGAGGGAAGTGCCCGACTGGCGCTGGTTCCTGGGAACCGACAAGAGCCCCTGGTATCCGAGCAT
>CAIUTH010000121.1 GCA_903902075.1 uncultured Alphaproteobacteria bacterium | reverse complement strand
TTCTTTCAACCCCCCGGTCACCAGATACAGTATCCCCGCCGTTAACCTGCACAAGCGCTGCGGTGCACTCTCAAACCCTTGTCCACATGAATCCGGGGGTACCGACAGGGCCGCATACCGCCCATGCCGGCCGGTGGCGGGGTTGTAGGACCGTCACGGAAAGCAGATAAACGGGGCTTCCCAGCCTTGCTTTGTATTTTTATTTCAATCCGTACCGGGGCGCTAGGCGAAAGCCGGACCGCTCCAACAAGGGCGTCAGGCGTGAGCCGGACCGCCTTCCAACCAGAGGAGTCGTCCCGTGTTCCCGGCTTTGCTTCCCACCTATAACCGGACGGATGTCGCATTCGTCCGTGGCGAGGGTTCCTACCTTTTCGCCGAGGATGGCAAGCGATACCTGGATTTCGGGGCGGGCATCGCCGTCAACGCCTTTGGCCATGCCAATGCGCGGCTGGTTTCGGCCCTGACCAAACAGGCCCAGACCCTGTGGCACACCTCCAACCTCTACCGGGTGCCGGGCCAGGAAAGCCTGTCCAAAAAGCTGGTCGCCAATACCTTTGCCGACACGGTGTTCTTCACCAATTCGGGCACCGAGGCGATCGAACTCGCCATCAAGATGGCGCGGCGTTACCACTTTGCCAGCGACCATCCCGAGCGCTTCCATATCGTCAGCTTCGAGGGCGCCTTTCACGGCCGCACCTATGCCGCCATCAATGCCGGCGGCAACGAGAAGTACCTCGAGGGCTTTGGCCCCAAGATGCCCGGCTTTGACCTGGTGCCGGCCGGCGACATCGCGGCGGTGAAGAAGGTGGTTGGTCCGCAAACCGCCGCCATCATCATCGAGCCCTTGCAGGGCGAAAGCGGCGTCAAACAGATTGCGCCGGATTTCCTCAAGGCCCTGCGCAAGCTGTGCGACGACAATGGCATCCTGCTGATCTTCGACGAGATCCAGACGGGCCTGGGCCGCACCGGCAAGTTTTTCGCGTATGACTGGCTGGGCATCACGCCCGACATCATGACCGTGGCCAAGGCGCTGGGCGGCGGGTTTCCCGTCGGCGCCGTGCTGGCCACCGCCGACGCCGCCAAGGGCATGACCGTGGGCACCCATGGCACCACCTATGGCGGCAATCCGCTGGCCATGGCGGTGGGCAATGAAGCCATCGACATGATCCTGGAGCCCGGTTTCCTGGATCACGTCAACAAGATCGCGGGCTACCTGCACCAGCAGCTGGGCGCGCTGACGGCGGCCCATCCGGGCGTGTTTGAAAGCGTGCGCGGCCAGGGGTTGATGATCGGCCTTAAAATGAAAACCGACGCCGCCGCCTTCATCGCCGCGGCCCGCGCCAACGGGCTGGTGGTGCTGCCGGCGGGCGACAATGTCGTGCGCCTGCTGCCGCCTTTGACCCTGACCGAGGAAGAGGCCCGGGAAGGGCTGGATTTGTTGAACAAGACCGCTTCGCAGATCGAAGCGCAGAAAGCAGCCGCCCAATGAACGCGCCACTGAAAACCAAGCCCAAGCACTTCCTGGACATGTCCGATCACGACAGCGCCACCCTGAAGGCCATCATCGCCGACGCCAAGACGCGCAAGCAGGCGCGCACCGGCCTGTCCAAGGGCGCGCTCGACGCCGACCGCCCGCTGGACGGCAAGGTGTTGGCGATGATCTTCGACAAGCAGTCCACCCGTACCCGCATTTCCTTCGACATGGCGGCGCGGCAGCTGGGCGGCAGCGCCCTGATGCTGACCGGCAACGAGATGCAGCTGGCACGCGAGGAAACCATTGCCGACACCGCGCGGGTGATCTCGCGTTACGTGGACGCGGTGATGATCCGGCTGCTGGACCATGAGATGGTCGAAGACCTGGCGGCCAACGCGTCGGTTCCCGTCATCAATGGCCTGACCAAATGGTCCCATCCCTGCCAGATCATGGCGGACATCCTGACCTATGAGGAGCACAAGGGCTCCATCGTCGGCGCCAAGGTGTGCTGGAGCGGCGATGGCAACAATGTGCTGACCAGCTGGGTCCATGCGGCAGTGAAGTTCGGCTTCACCCTGAACGTGGCATCCCCGCGCGAACTGACGGTGGACCAGGAAACCCGTGACTGGGCGGCGCCCAGCGGGCTGGTGCATTTCACCACCGACGCGCTGGCCGCGGCCGAAGGGGTGGACTGCGTCGTCACCGACACCTGGGTCTCGATGGGCGACGACAACGCCACCAAGCGCCAGAACCTGCTCAAGCCCTTCCAGGTGAACAGCGAGCTGATGACGCGGGCCAAGAAAAACGCCATCTTCATGCATTGCCTGCCGGCCCATCGCGGCGACGAGGTCACCGACGCGGTGATCGACGGCCCCCGGTCCGTGGTGTTCGACGAGGCCGAGAATCGCCTGCACGCCCAGAAGGCGATCCTGGCCTGGGCGCTTTCTTGAAAAGCCGCCTGGCCAGCGCCATATAGCGGTTCATGCCTGACAAAATGGAACCCGCGTCGCCCTATGGCGACTTCGTCCTGCCGTTCGATATCGCCAAGGCCGGCGTGCGCGGACGTCTCGTCCGCCTGGACGCCGCCTCTGCGCGGGCGCTGAGCGCCCATGCGCTGCCGGAACCCGCCGCCCGCGTGGCGGGCGAGGCGGTGGCGCTGGGCGCGCTGCTGGGCACGGCGCTGAAGCTGGACGGCCGCCTGACCGTCCAGACCAAGGGCGACGGTCCGCTGGACCTGATCACCGCCGATTACTACGGCGCCGATGAGCTGCGGGCCCGCGGCGTGCGCGGCTATGCCCGGCTGGACAAGGCGCGCTTCGAGGCGCTGGCGGAGAAGGGCTTCGCGACCCTGGCGGGCAAAGGCGTCATGGCCATCACCATCGAGCCAAAGAAAGGCGGCAAGACCTATCAGGGCATTGTCGAGCTTTCGCAGGACGGCATCGGTGCTTCGGCGGAAACCTATTTCTCCCAGTCCGAACAGCTGCCCACCGTGATCAAGCTGGCGGCGGCGCCGCTCTATGTGGCGGGCGACAAGACCCCGCGCTGGCGCGCTGGCGGCATCATGCTGCAGATGACGCCGGACGCGGCCAAGGCGGGCGTGGAAAGCCGGTCCGACGACTGGGAACGGCTGTCGATCCTGCTGAAAACCGTCGAAGACCTGGAACTGGTGGACACTTCACTGGCGCCCGAGACCTTGCTATGGCGGCTGTTCCACGAGGACGAAGTGCGCGTGCAGCCGCCCGAGCCGATGGTGTTCCGCTGCGATTGCGATGCGGACCGCATTACGACGGTGTTGAAGTCCTATGCGCCTGAGGAGCGCGCCAGCCTGGCCGATCCCGACGGCATCATCCGCGCCCGCTGCGAATTTTGCGGCAAGACGCACGAGATCACACCGGACAGCCTGGCCTAGCTGGCCGCTTTCGCGATCACCTTGCGCAGGAATGCCTCGCAGGCTTCCAGTTCGCTCAGTTCGCAGAACTCGTCCGGCCGATGCGCCTGGTCGATGGAGCCGGGGCCACAGATCACCGCTGGTATGCCGTAATTCTGGAAATGCCCCGCCTCGGTGCCATAGGCCACCGCTTCCACCTGGTTGGCGCCGGTCAGCTCGCGCGCCAGGCGGATGGCGGCAGAGTCTTCGTCCATCACCAAACCCGGATACTGGGCGTGCAGGGTGGTGTGAAACGCCGCTTCCGGCGCGCGGTGATGGTATTTGGGCAGCACCTCGGCAGCGGCGCGGTCCTTGATGCGCGCGATGATGGCGTTCGGATCGCGGTCGGGCAGGGCGCGATATTCCCAGGTCACTTCGGCTTCCCTGGCCAATATGTTCACCGCCGTGCCGCCATGGATCACCGTGGCCTGCACCGTGGAATAGGGCGGATCGAAACGCGGGTCCGTGTCGGCGCGCAGCTCGTCCCACACCTTGTCCAGCAAGGCCACGAACTCGCCCGCCATCATCACGGCATTGGCGCCCTTTTCCGGGCCGCTGGAATGATGTTCCCGCCCGCAGCATCGGGTCACCAGCTTGGCGCCGCCTTTGTGCGCGCCCACGATCTTCATCAAGGTGGGCTCGCCGATGATCGCGAGGGCAGGCTTGAGGTTCTGCGCCTTCAGATCATCCAGCAGACCTTTCACGCCGGCGCAGCCCACTTCCTCGTCATAGGACAGCGCAAAATGAATGGGCTTGTTGAGTTTGGCCTTGCCAATCTGTGGCGCCAGCGCCAGCGCGGTGCCGACAAAGCCTTTCATGTCGCAGGCGCCGCGGCCGAACAGCTTGCTGCCACGCACCTCCGGCTTGAAGGGATCCGATGACCAGTCCTGTCCGTCCACCGGCACAACATCGGTATGGCCCGACAGGACGAAACCGCCATCGCCGTCGGGGCCGAAGGTGGCAAACAGGTTGGCCTTGGCGCCGCCTTCGTCATAGGTGCGCCGGCAGCGGGCGCCGGATTTTTCCAGCAGCGCCTGGGCGTAATCGATCAACGCTAGGTTGGAGTCGCGGCTGGTGGTGTCGAACCCGATCAGGTCCTTGACGGTATCGAGCGTGTTCATTGGTCGTTACGCGATGCCGGATTGCCGATGATGTTGAGGAATTCGCGGCGGGTGTCGGAGTTGTCGCGGAAGGCGCCCAGCATGGTGGAGGTCACCATGGTGACGCCGGTCTTGTGCACGCCGCGCGTGGTCATGCACTGGTGCGCCGCCTCGATCACCACGGCCACGCCCTTGGGCCGCAGCACCTTCTCGATCGTGTTGGCGATCTGGGCGTTCATCTTTTCCTGGACCTGCAGGCGGCGGGCATAGGCTTCCACCACCCGCGCCAGCTTGGAAATGCCGACGACGCGGTTGGTGGGCAGATAGCCGACATGGGCGCGGCCGATGATGGGAGCGAGGTGATGCTCGCAATGACTTTCAAAGCGGATGTCGCGCAGGATCACCATGTCGTCATAACCTTCGATTTCCTCGAAGGTGCGGGTGAGATACTCCTCCGGATCCTGGTCATAGCCGCTGAACCAGTCCTCGAACGCCTTGGCGACGCGGGCTGGGGTGTCGGCCAGGCCCTCACGCGAGGGGTCGTCGCCGGCCCAGCGCAACAGGGTGTGGACGGCCTTTTCGGCCTCTTCGCGGGTTGGCTTGCTCATGGCGAAGTTTCGCCCGCAGCGCCGGGCGTTTCAACTGCAAGATCAACAGGGGATTGTTATATTGTCGCTCCGGCCCGGGCGCGGAGCGCCCGTTTGTTGATTGGCGCGCGAAGCGCGCCGGGCCGACGCTTTAGTGAATCTGCCTACATTCGTAGGGGCTTTCCAGCAGGAAAGCGGGGATTTCGGCCTCGAAATTCTCACCCGATGCGCTGCGCATCTGGTAATGGCCGGTCATGGTGCCCGAGGCGGTCTCCAGCGGGCAGCCGGAGGTGTACTGGAAGCTTTCGCCGGGGGGGATCACCGGCTGGGCGCCGACCACGCCGTCGGCACGCACTTCCTGCACCCGGCCCGCACCGTCCATGATGTTCCAGTAGCGCGACAACAGCTGCACGGTTTCCTTGCCGCGGTTCTCGATGGTCACGGTGTAGGACCAGACATAGCGGTCGTCTTCCGGATCGGACTGGTCGTCCAGATAGGCCGGCCTTACCGACACGCGGATGGCGCGGGTCTCCAGCGCATACTGGTGACCCAGGGCTTCTTCCAATTCAATGTGTTCCAATCCAAACATGGGGCAATTATCGGGGGGCGGGGTGGGCTGCGCAAGCGGCAATTGCGCACAATGGTTAGCGCGGCAAAAAATGCCTGCACCACCGCGCTTTAACGCAGCTCGACGGTGACTTCGGTCTTCACGGAATTGGCGATGAAGCAGGCTTCGTGCGCCAGGTGGTGAATTTGTTCCAGGGTTGCCGTGTCCGCGTTGCACACGACTTTGGGGCGCAAAATGACGCGCGTGATCCAGAGTTTGCCCCCGTTTCCATTTGAAGAGTCATTTTCCAGAAAGCCTACGGCATCATCCTCGTAGGATTGGACGGTGACCTTCTTCTTGGTGCAGATCGCCAGGAAGCTCAGCATATGGCAGGACGACAGTGCCGCCACCAGCATGTCTTCGGGATCGCCATGCTTGCCGTCGCCGCGATAGGCCGGCGAGGCACTGGCGGTCAGCACATCCTGCCCATCCTTGAAGGCGATCTGGTGTTCGCGCGGGTAGGCTTCGTAGGTAAAGGGCTTGCCGCCATCGTTCCAGGTCAGGCGGATTCTGTGTTCGGCCATTACGCCACCTTCAGGGCCTGATCCAGGTCTTCGCAAAGGTCCTCGGCATCTTCCAGCCCGACCGACAGGCGCATCATGCCGCTGGTGACGCCGGCGGCGGCGCGCGCCTCGGGAGTCATTTTCTGGTGGGTGGTGGTTTCGGGATGGGTGAGCAGGCTCTTGGCGTCGCCCAGATTGTTGGAGATGTCGATCAGGCCCAGCGCGTTGGCCAGGCGGAAGGCCGCCGGCTTGCCGCCAGCCACTTCGAACGCCACCACGCCGCCGCCGCCATCCATCTGCGCCTTGGCCAAATTGTGCTGGGGATGATCGGGACGGAAGGGGTAGAGAACCCGCGTCACCTCCTTGCTGCCGGCCAGGAAGTCGGCGACGCGCTGCGCGTTTTCGCAGTGCTGCTTCATGCGCAGGTCCAGCGTCTCCAGGCTTTTCAGATGCAGCCAGGCATTGAACGGGCTGATGGTGGGGCCGGTGTTGCGCAGGAACTGCTGCAGGTTCTCGTCCAGGAAATCCTGTCGGCACAGGATCATCCCGCCCATGGCGCGGCCCTGGCCGTCGATGAACTTGGTGGAGGAATGCACCACGATATGGGCGCCGAACTCCATCGGCCGCTGCAGGGCGGGGCTGGCAAAGGCATTGTCCACCACCAGCCGGGCGCCACCGGCTTCCGCGATCTTCGCCACCGCGGCGATATCCACGATCGAAAGCGTGGGGTTGGACGGCGTTTCAACGAACAGCAGCTTGGTTTCGGGCCGCATCGCCGCCTGCCAAGCTGACAGGTCACTTCCTTCCACAAAGGTGGTGGTGATGCCGAAGCGCGGCAGCACGCTGTCCATGACGTAGCGGCAGGAACCGAACAGCGCGCTGGCCGATACGACATGATCGCCGGTCTTCAGGCCCGCCAGGAACACGGCGGTGACGGCGGCCATGCCGGTGGCGGTGGCGCGCGCGACGGGCGCGCCTTCCAGCTGCGCCATGCGTTCCTCGAACATGGTGATCGTGGGATTGGCCAGGCGGGTATACTGATAACCCGGGCTTTCGCCCTTGAAGCGGGCCTCGGCTTCCTCCGCCGCTTCATAGGCATAGCCGGCGGTGAAAATCAGCGGTTCGCAGGTTTCCTGGAAAGCTGTCCGCACCTGGCCGCCGCGCACCGCCTGGGTGCGCCTGCGCCATTTTCCGGGTTTTTTGTTCGTCGCCATAAGTCCTTGTCCTTGAAGGCCTGCCTTTTTTTATCGGCCTACCACTTCGTTACTTGAGGCCGGTTGTCGCGCGGTTGCCCGTAAAGGGTCAAGAACATAAGCTTTATGCGGGATTCGCAGGGGTCCGCCGGGCCCTCGAAAAGCAGGTATTTGCGAGATGAAACGCCTGTTTCTGCTGCGTCATGCCAAGGCCCAGCCGCAGGACGGAGCCGCCGAAGACTTCGACCGTCCCCTGATGCTGGCGGGTATGCAGGATGCCGGTGCCATGGCGCGCTATCTGCGCAAGAGCGATTATCGCGTCGACCTGATCCTGTGCTCCTCGGCGGTGCGCACCACCCAGACCGCCGAGCTGGTGCTGCAGCAGCTGGAAAGCGAAATCGAATATCGCGAAAATCTTTACCTGGCCGATGCCACCCGGATCGTGGCGGCGGTGCGCGGCGCCCCCGTGGCGGTTTCCTCCCTGATGATCGTGGGCCACAATCCGGGACTGGAAGCCTGTGCCGGGCAACTGGCGCGCGAGCCGGTGCGCCGCAAGGAACGGGCGCGGCATGAGGCGCTGGAAGAAAAATTCCCCACCTGTGCCCTGGCGGTGCTGGACTTCGATGTCGGCCGCTGGCGCGACGTGGCGCAAGGCACAGGCAAGCTGGCGGAATTCGTGCGGCCCAGGGATCTTTGAAGGCTGGAATCTCTAAGTCTTGAATCAAAATCGCGCGCCGGACCAAACCAAGGCTTGGGCTTTGTGCGGTAGCCTTGATGCATGGATCAGGACGTTCATGTTGAAAAGATCCTGCGGTGCCGCAAATGTTTCCGCACCGGCATGGCCACATGGGAAGCCACCCAGACGGGTGCGCGGGCGCTGCTGGCGCTGTCGCCGGGCTTTCACCGCCGCGCGCGCCTGCCGCTGAACCTGCCGCCGGAAATTGTCTGTGACTGCGGAATGGCCCAGCCGGACCATGACTGACCAGGCCAGGAAGATCAGGACTGAATCGTCCGGGTCTGCTTCTTGGTCGCCAGCTTCTTCCAGCCGAAGCCGATTTCCGGCGTCAGTTCGCCCATCAGCCGCGTGGTGCGGGTGGCGACGCGCACCCCGCCCATCGCCTCGTAGAAGAAGCAGGCATTGTTGCGCGAATGCGCCCAGATCAGGCAGGAGCGCAGCTTGCGTTCCTTGAAGGCATCGAAGGCGCCGCCCAGAAGCGCGCGCCCGGTGCCGCGTCCGATAAAAGAGGGATCGACATACAGCGTGTAGATTTCGCCTTCAAAACCTGCGCCGCCGTCGCGCGCTGCGCCCAGGCTGCAAAGCCCGATCGGACCGTAATGCGCGTCTTCGGCCACCAGCACGGTGCCGCCGCCCTTGATGGTGGTCTGCCAGCGCGCGGTATGGCTCTTGCGCGACATGGCGGCGAGCAAGGCGTGGGAAATCACGCCTGCGTAAGTGTCCTGCCAGGATTCGATGTAGATGCGCGCGAGGTCCGCGGCATCATCAGGCCGCGCAGTGCGAACACTCAGCGCGAGGTCGTTCATGGCGATCAGCGTGAGGCAAGAAATACCGCGCTGCAAGAGTCATTTCGCCGCAAATTGAAAAATTTATGACTTGATGTTTCAGCGAAGCAGCCTGCTTCAACCCAAAAGCGGCTTGTCCTGTACGCGCATCAGGAATTTGGCGTTCTGTTCCCCGCCTTGTCCGTAAT
Organism: uncultured Alphaproteobacteria bacterium; assembly: GCA_903902075.1. GTDB lineage: Bacteria > Pseudomonadota > Alphaproteobacteria > Micropepsales > Micropepsaceae > Rhizomicrobium. The sequence goes on along the minus strand of CAIUTH010000121.1, from coordinate 154 downwards.
GCTTGGCGGTGCTCCAGTCGGCAATCTGCCCAAAATGGGCCGCAATATCGTCGGCGCTGGCATTGCGCCCCAGGTTGATCCCGTCCGTCTCCATGATCTGGGCAGCGGCAAAGGCACCTGCGGCGGCGGTGAGAATCATGCCGGTGGGTGCCTC
>CAIUTH010000120.1 GCA_903902075.1 uncultured Alphaproteobacteria bacterium | reverse complement strand
CGCCATATTCTTTGCGCCAGCGGTAGTAGCTCTGCTGCGATATCCCAGCATCCCGGCACGCAATCGGCGCCGACTTGCCCTGCGATATCAAAACCTCAATCTGGCGCAGCAAAATCACAATCTGCTCCGCGCTAAAACGCTTCTTCGGCATAACCAGGTTCCTTTCCAAGTCAGTTTCTATCAAACCGCTTGGTACAAAAAGACCCAGTCAGGTCAGCAGCATGGCAATGGAACCGGTGGGGCGGCGGATATCGCCATGGCCGTCGGCGGCGGATGCCTGCCCAAACAGGATGGAGCCTTGCAACACATCGGCCCGGGTTTGGTGGGCGGTTTTCAGGAACTGGCTGATCCAGTCCTTTTGCGGCCATTCGTCATCATCGATCATGGCGATGAACTGGGCGTCGGTCTTGAGGGCATTCTCGATCAGCGTGTTGCGCACCTGGGCGATGCCGCGCTTGTCCGCGATCACGCTCGAAAGCGGCCAGCGATAGCCGGCCAGGCTGTTGCAGAAATCCAGGCCCGCATGGCCTTCGGCATCATTGTCGGCCACCAGTACGCGGACATCAGCGTCGGTTTCCAGCGCGGCGATGGCATCCAGCAGCCGCGCCAGCATCTTGGGGCGCCTGAAGGTCGGGATGCAGATAATGACGCTGTCACGCATGGCCCGCTCCAGCGTGGGAAGCCTTCCAGTCGCGCGCCATGCTGCGAACCTTGGCCAGGATCACCAGTTCGCCCAGCACAATACCGCCTAGCGAAGGAATGGGACCGAAGGCGACAAGAAGAACCAGGGTCACGGCGACGGAAACAACTGCCGATACCGTGCCGATGTTCGCCAGTTCCTTGAATTGTCCTGCGGCCTGAAGCAGCACGGCAAACGGCGTGCGCAGGGCGCGGATCGCCATGATGACGGCGCTGATCACCGCCACCACGATCACGTCATGCAGGGCATAACCCTTCTTCAGCAGCAGGGCCGGGAAGAACAGCAGCAGCGCGGCGCAGAGCAGCATATTGGCGGCCCAGGCGGCGCTCAGGCCGAAGGTGAAATGGTGCCGGATGCGCGACAGGTGCGCCATGTCGTTGGCGGCGATGGCGCGCGACATGGCGGGCCGTTCCAGGTCGGGCAGGGCCGACTGCATCAGGGCGGCGGGCCGCATGAGCAGCATGCCCAGCGCCAGCAACGCGAAGGCGCTGGGACCGGCAATGAAAGTGACGAGATAGGCATGGGCGTTCACCGTCAGCTCGGTCAGGATCACGCCCATCAGCGACCAGCGCGTCAGATCCTTGAACACCGGCCAATAGGCCATCGGATTGCTGCGCAGCGCCGCAATCTGTTCGTGGAAGAAACCTGCGCCGAACGGCACCAGCGCCACCAGTGCCGACAGCAGCATCATCTCGCTGCCCAGGGTGAAGGTCACACGCTGCGTCAGTTCCAGCAGCCCTAGGGTCCCAATGACCAGGAGGCTATAGGTGATGTCGGAGCTGATGGCGTTGGCCATGCGGCCATTGACGTAAGCGACACAGCGCGAGAACCAGCGGAAGGTGAATGCGCCGGCGAACAGCGCCAGAAGGACCGCCTCGCGCAACGGCGCGCCGCCGACCATCAGGGCGGCAAACAGCAAGGCGGCAAAGCCGCCGCACACCAGCCAGTTCATCTGGAAGCAGATTGTGCGCGGTACCGCCTCGCCAGTCACCAGGTTGCGGGTGATCGGCACCACGATCAGCGACACGTTCAGGCTCATGCCGAACGAGACCACCACCATGACAAAGGAGAACAGGCCAAATTGATGCGCCGGCAGGCTGCGCAGGAAAATGAGCGAGGCGAGGAAATGCGCCGCCGATACCGCAACCGGGCCGGACGCCGACAGGCCGTACCGCAGGATGGTGCCCAGCATCCCGCCGGGTATGCGCCAACGAAAGGCCCCCGTCTGCGCGATGTCCGAAGCCGTCATGGGCAGTCCTACTGCGCCGTTTGCAGGGAACTTGTGCGCGTCAAAAGTAAAAATATTGCAAGCGGGTTGGTTACCACATAGCGCCAGAAAAGCCTTTTGGGCTCTTTCACCAGCCGGAACAGCCATTCCAGGCCGCAGGCCTGCATCCAGCCGGGCGCGCGCTTGTAGGCGCCGGTGACGAAATTGTAGCAGCCGCCGCAGGTAACCAGCCAGCCGGCGCGCAGGCGGG
>CAIUTH010000119.1 GCA_903902075.1 uncultured Alphaproteobacteria bacterium | reverse complement strand
GTCCACATAGAAGGCCGCTTCCTGATGCGGGTTCTCGCCATAGCGCAGGCCCTGACGCAGCAGCCCGCCAAAAGCGCGGCGGCGCGGCGGTTCCTTGTCGCCATCCTTGGCCAGTTCGCCCGCGAACCAGCCCGATACGGCGGCGTCATAGGCGCCGGTGCGGGCAAAGGCGCGTTGCGCCAGCTTCTTTCGCAACGCCAAGGTGGTGCCGCCGCCATTGGCCTTCATCTCGTCCAGCACGGCGGTATAATCCTCGACGTCCACCACCACCGTCACCCAATCATGGTTCTTGGCCGCCGATCGGGTCATGGCAGGACCGCCAATGTCGATATTCTCGATGGTGGTTTCGAAATCGGCGCCGCGCGCCACGGTGGCTTCAAAGGGGTAGAGATTGCACACCAGCAGGTCGATGCCGGCGATGCCATGTTCCTTCATCGACGCGGCATGATCGGACTTGTCGCGCAGGGAGAGCAGCCCGCCATGCACCATCGGGTGCAAGGTCTTCACCCGTCCATCCATCATTTCGGGGAAATCGGTGATCTCGGAAACGTCGCTGACGTTCAGGCCCGCATCGCGCAGCGCCTTGGCAGTGCCGCCGGTGGAAATCAGCATCACGCCCTGATTGGAAAGGCCCTTGGCGAACTCCAGCAGGCCGGTCTTGTCGGACACGGACAGCAGGGCGCGGGAAATCTTGCGGACGGTCATGGGAACGGTTTTCCGGGCTGGACGCCCGCCGCTCTTAGCGCCTGTAAAACGAATATAAAAGGGCCAGGAACCCACTTGCACACAGCGACCACAGGACTGGCACGTTATAGTGCTGATGGTTCCAGTCGAGGACGAAATCCCCCGGCATGGGGTCCAGTTCCGGCGCCATGATGATGGGGGCCATGATCGCCCCACCCACCACCAGAATCAGCAGCAGGATTGCCAGCTTACGCATGGTCTGCCGCCATGCCCGTTGGCGCGGGAGAGAGCCCCAGCCGCGCGAACAGTGCCTGATCGCTATCGGCCCCGGGATTGGGGGTGGTCAGCAGCTTGGCGCCGGTGAAGATCGAATTGGCGCCGGCCAGGAAGCACAGGGCCTGGGTCTCGTCGCTCATCTCCTCGCGTCCCGCCGTCAGCCGCACCACGGATTTGGGCATGGTGATGCGGGACACCGCGATCACGCGCACGAAGTCGATGGGATCCAGTGGCTGGGCCAGCGCCTTGGGCGTGCCCGTGATCTGCACCAGCGCGTTGATGGGCACGCTTTCGGGATGGACGGGAAGGGTGGCCAGGGCATGGATCAGTCCGACCCGGTCGGTGGCGTTTTCGCCCATGCCGACAATGCCGCCGCAGCAGACATTGATGCCGGCGTCCCGCACATGCGCCAGCGTGTCCAGCCGGTCGTCATAGGTGCGGGTGGAAATGATGTGGCGGTAATATTCCGGCGAGGTGTCCAGGTTGTGATTGTAGTAATCCAGCCCCGACTGTTTCAGCCGCGCCGCCTGCGCACCCGTCAGCATGCCGAGCGTGACGCAAGTCTCCATGCCCAGCGCCTTGACGCCTTCGACCATGGCGCAGACCGTCTCCAGGTCCTTGTCTTTTGGATTGCGCCAGGCAGCGCCCATGCAGAAGCGCGACACGCCGGTGGCCTTGGCGGCGCGGGCTTCTTCCAGCACCTTTTCCACGTCCATCAGCTTGGAGGCTTTCAGGCCGGTGTGGTATTTCGCCGACTGGCTGCAATAGCCGCAATCCTCCGGGCAGCCGCCGGTCTTGATGGACAGGAGCTGGGAGACCTGGACCTGGGTGGGATCGAAATGGGCCCGGTGCACGCTCGCGGCGCGGAACATCAGTTCGGGAAAGGGCAGGGCGAAAAGCGCGGCAATTTCCTCGCGGGTCCAGTCGGACCGGGGGGTATCGTGCAGGGCGCGGGCGGGTGCGTTCATGGGGCCATTCTAGGGGGCTATTCCGGCCCTGTAAAAGAGTGGACGCAGCGGGTCCAAAACGCTAACAAAAGCGCCCGTCTGACGACCCTGTGCCCCAGTGGTGGAATGGTAGACGCGGCAGACTCAAAATCTGTTGCCGCAAGGCGTGCTGGTTCAAGTCCGGCCTGGGGCACCAATCTCACTTCATTCGACTAGTCTGCGCTATGTGCTTGCCGCGCGCTTTGATGCCGGTTTTTTCACGAAATACTTCGCCGCCTTGGTATTGCGATGCGGGCAGCCGGGCCAGCAGCAGGGCCGCCGATCACCCTCCTTCAGTTGCGAGACGGTTCGCGCGATATGTTCCTGCCGCGTCTCGGCCTTCTTGACGATGGTGGTCCAGCAGATCCACTCGTTGCGCGCCAGCGGCGTGAGGCTTTCCCATGCCGCCAGAGCCCTGGCGTCCGCGGTCAGCGCCTTGCGCATGTCGGAAGGCAGGTCATGCACCACACCGCCGGAAATGGTTTTGGCCATCCCGCAGTCTAGCCACGCCCGCATCAGGCTTCCAGCACCAGCTTCGCCGCCAGGGCCAGCATGCTGATCCCGATCAGCACATCCAGAATGCGCCAGGCCCTGGGATTGGCGAACAACGGCCGCAGCAGGCGCGCGCCATAGCCCAGCGAAAAGAAGAACAGGAAGGACGATGTCATCGCACCCAGCGCGAACAGCATGCGCTGGTCCGCATAACGGGTCGAGACCGATCCCAGCAGCACCACCGTGTCCAGATAGACGTGCGGGTTGAGCCAGGTGAAGGCCAGGCATGTGAGGATGGTGGCGCCAAGACTCTTGGGCACATTGTCGGACGGATTCAGCGCGCCGCTCTTGCGCCAGGCCGACCAAAGGTTGCGCAGGCCATAAGCGGCCAGGAAAGCCGCGCCGCCGAAACGCATCACCGGCGCCAGCCAGGGCAGGACAACAATCAGCGCGCCAAAGCCCGCGACACCGGCCGCGATCAGCACCGCATCCGACAAGGCGCACACCAGGCTCACCGCGAACACGTGCTCGCGGCGCAGGCCCTGGCGCAGCACAAAGGCGTTCTGCGCGCCGATGGCCACGATCAGGCTGGCGCCCAGCAGAAATCCGGGCAGGAAGGCGGTGTTCATGAGGTTTGACTAAAGCTGTGGCGTCCGGGGGTCAATTCGCGATGGTTGACTTGCAATCCGGATGGCCTAGCCTCCCCGCCAAACACAATCTTCGGGGAGAAATACCATGCGCTTTGTCCTTACCGCTGCTCTCTTCACCACCGCCCTTTTGTGCGCGCCGGCCATGGCCCAGAAGGTGACGCCCGCCATTGCCGCCGCTGTCGCCGATGCCGGCCGCCCCGATACCGACAAGGAACGCGACGCAGGCCGCAAGCCGGCCGAGACGGTCGCGTTCGCCGGCGTCAAGCCCGGCATGGTGGTGGGCGAACTGGGACCGGGGCGCGGCTATTACACCCGCATCCTGGCCAAGGCCGTGGGTCCCACCGGAAAAGTCTATGCCATCATCACTCCGGCACAGGCGGCCCGTCCGGGTGTTCTGGACGGCCTCAATGCGCTGGCTGTCGCCTATCCCAACATCAAGGTGGTGACGTCGGAATATCCGGCCCTGATGCTGCCGGAGAAGGCCGACCTGTTCTGGACCACCGAGAATTATCATGACTTCCACAATGGTCCGACCGCCGACATCGCGGCGCTGAACAAGACCGTGTTCAACAATCTGAAGCCGGGCGGCATCTTCTATGTCGAAGACCACAGTGCCGCGACTGGCGCTGGATTGGCCGCCACCTCCGCCTTTCATCGCATGGATGAGGACGTCGCCAAGACCGAGCTGACCGCCGCGGGCTTCAAGTTGGACGGCGAAGGCCAGTTGCTGCGCAACTCCGCCGACAACAAGGCGGCCAGCAATTCCGAAACCGGCCATTTTGCCAGCGACCGCTTCATGCTGCGGATGAAGCGCTAGTAAGCGCCGCACCGCCATAAAATCGAGGGGAAACTTCCATGCGCCTGATATCCGCCACCATCGCCGCGTCATTCCTGGCCGGCAGTGCTTTTGCACAGCCCTTGCCCGCGCCGGCCAGCTATCCGCCGGTGGTGGGTGAAAGGGGCGTCGTCACCACCCATGCCTTGTCCATGCAGATCGCCGACGAGATCGCCCATGCCGCCGTCAACGCCTGCCGCAAGATGGGCTATCACACCACCATCACGGTGCTGGATGCCTCGGGCGCGCTGAAGGCTTTCCTGCGCGACGACATGACCGGCCCGCACACCATCAGCCTGTCGAAAGACAAGGCCTATACCGCCATCACCCTGTCCAACCGTTTCGCCACCTCCGGCACGTTCGCCACGGCGCGCAATTCCACCCTGGGTTCGCCCATGACCAATATCCAGGGCGTGGTTGGCGTGGCCGGCGGCGTGCCGATTAAGTATCGCGGCGAAGTGATCGGCGGCGTCGGATCGTCCGGTGCGGTGGGCGGCGACAAGGACGAGCTCTGCAGCCAAGCCGGCATCGATGCTGTGGCCGACCAGCTCCGATAACAGCTTCACCATTGCGCCGGCGCGCAGCGCCACCGAGATGATCTCGGCGGCGGCCCTGTTTCGCGCCTATGCCGCGACCCTGCCGATCGACCTGGCGCCGCAAGGCTTCTCGCAGGAACTGGATTCCTTGCCCGGTGTCTATGGTCCGCCGGGCGGCGAGCTGCTCCTGGCCAAACGGGGCGACCATGTTCTGGGCTGCATCGCCGTCAAATCGCTGGCGCCCGGCGTGGCCGAGATCAAGCGATTGTTCGTGCGGCCCAAGGCGCGCAAAGGCGGCGTGGGCAAGGCGCTGGTGACGGCAGCCATCGCCACGGCAATGCAACAGGGTTATGGCGAAATCAAGCTGGACACCTTGCCTGACATGGCGGCGGCGATTGCGCTCTATCAAAGCTTCGGTTTTGCGCCCATTCCGCCCTATGGCAGTCATCCTTATCCGGGCCTTGTGACCCTGGGCCTGCCGTTGGCGCAATAAAAAACGGCGCTCCATTGCTGGAGCGCCGCTTCTCTATTCAGGCTCGACTAGTGGTTGGCCATGACCATGGCGGCAATCCGGCCGGTCGCCGCGGCTGCCAACACATAGTTGTTGTCGACGCGGCGCCATTCATAGCCGCGCGGCGGGCGCTGCAGGCGGCGGTTCTGCCAATCATTGACACGCTGGCCGCGATTCCAGTCGTTGCGCTCGATGCGGCCGCCTTTATACCAGCCGCGATGACGGCCATTGTCATTGCGATAATCGCCGTCGCGGTTGTCGTTGCGATAGTCATCGCGACGGTCATTGTCATGACGCTGCATCGACATCGCGGCCGCAGGGCGATTGTCGTCATGGCGGTTATTATTCCAGCCCTGGCCGAAGGATTCACTCATGGGCGCGATGAGCATGGTCAAAGCGGTCGTCGCTATCAGAAGACGTTTCATGGCGTGTCCTTTTCTGTTGCTGCCATTACGCGTAGCAGCATGGAAAGTTCCCGCTGAACCTCATCTGAACCATTTGCGGCGGAATTAATATGGTTGTCGCAAAGTGTGCCGGTTGCACGCCGTAGCTACGCTGCCGTCCATCCGCCATCAATGCTGATGATCGCGCCGGTGATCGACCGCGCCATGTCGCCCGCCAAGTACACCGCCAGCGCCGCCACTTCGTCCACCGTCACGAACTGCTTGGTGGGCTGGGCGTGCAGCAGCACGTCATTGATCACCTGTTCGCGGGTCAATCCGCGCGCCGCCATGGTGTCGGGAATCTGCTTCTCCACCAGCGGCGTCCAGACATAGCCGGGGCAGATGGCATTGGCGGTGATGCCGAAGGTGGCGGTTTCCAGCGCCACGGTCTTGGTGAAGCCGGCGATGCCATGCTTGGCCGCGACATAGGCCGACTTGAACGGCGAGGCGATCAGGGCATGCGCCGAAGCGGTGTTGATGATGCGGCCCCACTTTTTGGCCTTCATGCCCGGAATGGCGGCGCGGCTGGCATAGAAGGCCGATGACAGGTTGATGGCCAGGATCTGTTCCCATTTTTCCGGGGGGAATTCCTCCACCGGAGAGACGAACTGGATGCCGGCATTGTTGACCAGGATATCCACCGCGCCCAGCTGCTTGATCGCATCGGTGACCATGGCTTCAGTCTGGTCGCCCTTGCTCATGTCGGCGCCGCTGTAAATCACCTTGACGCCGAACTCCGCCTCGATGCCGCTGCGCTCTTTCTCGATGACCGCGGCGTCGCCGAAACCATTGATGCAGATGTCGGCGCCCTCGGCGGCATAGGCCCGTGCGATGCCCAGCCCGATGCCGCTTGTCGAACCGGTGACGAGGGCGGCTTTGCCTTTGAAGCTGGCGGGCATGGTGTTTCTCCTGTGCGGGGCCAGCAAAGAATGGCAGGGGCGAAGGCGATTTCGCATGAGCAAAAGGCCGCAGCGGGCGAAAAGGGGGGCGAATTGGGCTATGATTCGCGACCATGGACACCAAGCCCCAGCATCCTGCCGGTCATCGCTATGCCCCTGTGGCACGTCCGGACAATTGCGGCCGCATTGCCCTGGTGCTGCAGGGCGGCGGCGCGCTGGGCGCCTACCAGGGCGGGGTCTACCAGGCGCTGCATGAAGCCGGCCTGGAGCCGGAATGGGTTTCCGGTGTCAGCATCGGCGCCATCAATGCGGCACTGATCGCCGGCAACGCGCCGGACCGGCGGCTGGCGGCCTTGTGCGAGTTCTGGGACCGGATCACCGACCGCACCATCTGGCCCCATACGCCGGACGGCGACATCTATCGCCAGAGCCGCAACACCATCTCGGCCTTGACCACCGCACTCTTCGGCCAGCCAGGCCTGTTCAATCCGCACAAGATCAATCCCTGGCTGCTGCCGCCCGGCGCCAGGGAAGCCACCAGCTTCTATGACAACACGCCTTTGAAGGAGACGCTGGAAGAGCTGGTCGATTTCAAGCGCCTCAACAGCGGCGATGTGCATTTCTCGGTGGGTGCGGTGCATGTGCTGACCGGAAATTTCGTCTTCTTTGACAACCGCAAGGAAGAGATTCGCATCGAGCATGTGCTGGCCAGCGGCGCGCTGCCGCCGGCCTTTCCCATGGTCAAGATCGGTACCGATTATTTCTGGGACGGCGGCATTGTCTCCAACACCCCGCTGCAGCATCTGCTGGCCCAGGATGACGACATCAACAGCCTGGTGTTCCAGGTGGACCTGTTCAGCGCGCGGGGCGATCTGCCCCGTACCATGTCCGACGTGCTGGGCCGTCACAAGGACATCATGTATTCCTCGCGTACCCGCCAGGTGACCGACAATTTCGCACGGCTGCAGCGGTGGAAAAGCCGCTGCTACGAGGCGCTGCAAAAAGTGCCCGAAGCCGAACTCACCGACGAACAGCGCGCCATGCGCGACAAGCTTTCCGACCTGCCACAGGCCACCATCCTGCAGCTGATCTACCAGCAGAAGTCGTATGAGGGGAATGCGCGCGACTACGAGTTCAGCGCCGACTCCATGCATGAGCACTGGAAGAACGGGCATGAGGACACGCTCAGCACCCTCAATCGCAAGGACTGGCTGGAAATGCCGCCGGGCAATATCGGCGTCGTCACCCATGACGTGCACCGCGAAAATGAAGGCCGCTGAGCTTGGCTGATGCCAGCATCGCCGCCCGGCTGGAACGTCTGCCCTCCACGCGCGGTTTCTGGCGCCGCTTGATCTGGTTGTCGCTGGGCGGCTTCTTTGAATTCTACGACCTGTTCCTGGCCGCCTATATCCAGCCCGGCCTGGTCAAGTCGGGCATCCTCACCACCACCACGCCGGGCCTGTTCGGCACCACCGGCTTTGCCGGTTTCGTCGCCGCCTTCTTCAGCGGCCTGTTCGTCGGCACCGCGCTGTTCGGTTTTGTCGCCGACCGGCTGGGGCGGCGGGTGATCTTCACCGGTTCGCTGCTGTGGTACGCCGCCGCCTCACTGGTGATGGCGTTCCAGCAGGATGCGTTCGACCTCAACCTGTGGCGCTTCATCTGCGGCATCGGCATCGGTGTGGAGCTGGTGACCATCGACACCTATATCGCCGAGCTGGCGCCGCCGGGCATGCGCGCCCGCGCCTTTGCCATTTCCAACATCATCCAGTTTTCCGCCATTCCGCTGGCGGCGCTGCTGGGCTGGCTGCTGGTGCCGCATGTCGTGCTGGGACTGGATGGCTGGCGTTTCGTGGTGATGGCCGGATCGGTGGGGGCGGTGCTGGCCTGGTTCGTGCGCGCCCGGTTGCCCGAAAGCCCGCGCTGGCTGGCAACTCATGGCCGCACCGCCGAGGCTGAGGCCATTGTCGAATCCTGGGAAGTGGAAGCGCGTCTGGAAGGCGCGGTGTTGCCCGAGCCGAAGGAGATTCGCGCCGAACAGGGCAAGGGCAGTTTCCGCGAGATCTGGCGGCGGCCCTATCTGGGCCGCACGATCATGCTGATCGTCTTCAATGTCTTCCAGGCCGCGGGCTATTACGGCTTTGCCAGCTGGGTGCCGGCGCTGCTGGTGTCCAGCGGCATCTCGGTGACCAAGTCCCTGGGCTACACCTTCATCATCGCCATCGCCGCGCCGTTTGGGCCGGCGCTGGGCCTGTTGTTCGACAAGCTGGAGCGCAAATGGGTGGTGATGGGCGCGGCGCTGGCCATCATGGCGGCCGGGCTGGCCTTCACCCAGGCGCATGCGATGGTCGCCGTCATCGCCTGCGGCGTGGCGCTGACCCTAGCCAACAACATCATGTCCTTCGCCTATCACGGCTACCAGCCCGAACTGTTCCCTACCCGGGTGCGGGCGCAGGCGGTTGGCTTTGTCTATTCCTTCTCGCGCCTCTCCACCGTGTTCGGCGCGTTCGTCATCGCCGCCATCCTGCGCGAGTTCGGTTCGGCCGGCGTGTTCATCTTCATCGCCGGATGCATGGGCATCGTGGCAATGGTGATCGGGATTTTCGGGCCGCGCACACGCGACCTGCCGCTGGAACAGATTTCCGCATGAATTATCGTCACGGCTATCACGCAGGGAATTTCGCCGATGTGATCAAGCACATCGCGCTGGTGGCCATCCTGCAGCACCTCAAGAAGAAAGATGCGGCCTTCACCGTGCTGGACAGCCATGCCGGGCGCGGGCGCTATGATCTGACCGGCGAGCAGGCCGGCAAGACCGGTGAAGCCCGGAACGGCATTGCCCGGCTGAACGGATTGTCGGGGCCGTTGCCCGAAGCGCTGGCCACATATTTTTCACTGGCGCGCCAAAGCCATGCCTATCCGGGTTCGCCCCTGATCGCCGCACAACTGTTGCGTAACCAGGACCGGCTGATCGCGATCGAGAAACATCCCGAAGAATTCGCGGTTCTCAAAGAGGTGCTGATGCCGTTTCGCGGCGCCACGGTCGAGAATGGCGATGGCTATGCGCGAGCCGTGAAACTGTTGCCGCCGGTGTCGCGCCGCGGCTTGGTGCTGATGGATCCGCCCTTTGAATCGCCGGACGAGTTTTCCGCCCTGGCGAAGGCGCTGCGCGACGGGGCGCGCAAATTCGCCACCGGCATTTTCCTGGCCTGGTATCCCATCAAGTCGCAGGCCGAAGTCGACGGTTTCACCGGCGAGGTGCTGGCCGGCGACATCACCAGGGCGTTGGTGGTGGACACCAGGATCACGGCGCCGGAGGGCAAGCTGAGCCGGGCGGGCCTTCTGGTCATCAATCCGCCATACGGCTTTGCGGCGACCATGCAGGACATGGCCAAGGTCATTGGAGCCCGGCTGGGTACGGCGGTCACCGTGCAGTGTATCACGGGTTCTGAGTAGTTTTTTCCTGTAAAATCCAAGCCATTCCGGCCTCGTAAGTTTGACCGTGACAGCGGGGCTGACTAGTCTGCGCCGCAGGGAGTGGGACATGGGCAAGAAAGTCTTCATCAGTCATTCCAGCAAGGATTCCAAGACCGCCACGGCGATCTGCACCGCGCTGGAAGCACGCGGTCACGAATGCTGGATGTCCTCGCGCGACATCAAGCCGGGCGAGAATTTCCAGGGCACCATCGTGCGCGCCATCCGCGAGTCCGGTGTCATGGTGCTAGTGTTCTCCGCCAACGCCAACAACTCCGACGAGATCAAGAAGGAAATGGCGCTGGCCAGCCAGTCCAAGAAGATGGTCATCCCGGTGCGCGCCGAAGACGTGCTGCCATCCGAAGACTTCACCTATGAACTGGCGACCCGGCAATGGATCGACATGTTCGTCGACTGGGAAAAAGCCATTGAGGCCCTGAGCAGCCAGGTGGGCGCCGCTTCGCCCAAGACGGACACCGGTGTGCGGCCGGACGTCGTGGTTGCGCCGCCTGTGACCCGCAAGAGCAATGCCCCGGTCGTCGCCGTCATTGTCGCCTTGTTGCTGGCCGGCGCCGCGGCCGCCTATTGGTCGTCGCACAAATCCGCGCCCACGCCGGCTGTGGTCACCAGTGCGCCTCCGGCGCCTGCCGCCGCCACGCCGATCGCGCAGCCGCAAGCTGCGCCGGAGTCCGGTTCAAACGCCCAGCTGGAAAGCCAGCTGTGGGATTCGGTCAAGGACAGCAACGATGTCTCGGTGGTGCAATCCTATCTGGACAAGTATCCCAATGGCACCTTCACGGCGGTGGCCAAGGCGCGGCTGGAGGCGTTGAAGAATCCAGCGGCGAAACCGCGTTCCGCCGGGTCGTCGATGGATGCCGACATCGCCGCGATGTACAAGCGCGCGCGGGCCAATGCGGTCGACACCTCCGCCCTGGCCGATGAGCAAAGCGCCTGGCTTGCCCGCCGCGCCAGTTGCGGCGGCGACCCCGGTTGTCTGCGCCAGGCCTATGCCGCGCGGCGCGCCGAATTGAGCCGCTGGATCACCGGCGGCGATTAGCGCCCGCAAACATTTTGAACCTGTTTTGAGCAGCCTGCGCGTATGCGCGGCGCGAAACTGTGCAGACGCCTTGAACTGCTTCCAGCATGCACACTTGGTCGCGGCCAAAGCGCCGGAATCAGCGCCTTCCCTTATGAGCGCTGCTTGTGAGCGATATCTGAGCCGCTAACCTTCCCTGCAAGAACAGGGGAGTCCAAGCCATGACCACACGCCGTCAACTTCTGACCGCGATCGGCATGATGGGCGGCACCGCCGCGCTCTACCAAGCCATGACCACCATGGGTCATGCCAGCGAGACCCAGTACAAGGGCGCCCCCGACTTGTCGGGCGCACGTTCCGGCGCCTCTGTGCTGGTGCTGGGATCCGGCCTTGCCGGCATGCTGGCGGCCTATGAGCTGAGCAAGGCCGGTTACAAGGTCCGCATCCTGGAATATCAGAATCGCGCCGGCGGCCGGAACTGGTCGCTCTATGGCGGCGACACTTATACGGAACTTGGGGGCGCTACACAGAAAGTGGGCTTTGCACAGGGCCATTATCTCAATCCCGGCCCGTGGCGCATTCCCCATCATCACCGCACCCTGCTGCATTACTGCAAGGCGTTCGGCGTGGCGCTGGAGCCCTTCATCCAGTTCAATCACAGCGGCTATGTCCACAATGCCGACGCCTTTGGCGGCAAGCCGGTGCGCTATCGGGAGGCCGCGGCCGACTTCGAAGGCAATGTCGCCGAGCTGTTGGGCAAGGCGATCGACCAGAAGGCGCTGGATGCGCAACTGACGTCCGAAGACAAGGACAAGCTGAAGGAAGCGCTTCGCGGCTGGGGCATGCTCGACCAGGACATGAAGTACAAGGCCAACCTGTTCTCGGCGGAACATCGCGGCTATGACCGCCCGCCTGGCGGCGGCGTCGATGGCGCGCCGATCGCCTCCCAGCCCTTCCCCTTCCGCGATGTGGTGAGTTCGCAGATCTGGAAGAACATGGCCTTCTTCATGAACCATGAGATGCAGACCACCATGTTCCAGCCGGTGGGCGGCATGGGCATGATCGGCAAGGCCTTTGCGCGCCAGGTACAGACGATGATCACCTTCAACGCCAAGGTGACGAAGATCCACCAGGACAAGGCCGGCGTTACCGTGACCTATGCCGACACCGCGTCCGGTTCGGTCACCGAAGCCACGTCTGATTACTGCGTGTGCGCCATCCCGCTGGGGGTGCTGAACCAGATCGAGAACAACTTGGCGCCGGCCAAGAAGTCGGCCATCGCGGCGGTGCCTTACAGCAATTCGGTGAAGATCGGCCTGCAGATGGCGCGCCGCTTCTGGGAGACCGACGATTACATCTATGGCGGCCACAGCTTCACCAGCCAGGACATCGCGCTGATCTCGTACCCCAACTATCATTTGTTCGAGGATGGTCCCGGTGTGCTGCTGGGCGCCTTTGCCAGTGGCGCGGGTGCGTACCGCCTGGCTGGCATGACGCCCGAACAGCGCATCGAGGCAGCGCTGGCGCAAGGCTCGGTGTTCCACCCCGGCACCTACCGCAAGGAATTCCAGACCGGTGCCTCGGTGGCGTGGAGCCGCGTGCCCTGGACCATGGGCTGCTGTGCCCGCTGGAACGAGGAGACGCGCAAGACACACTATCAGGAACTGGTGAAGGTGGACGACCGGGTGGTGCTGGCGGGCGAACACGCGTCGTATGTCGGCTGCTGGATGGAGGGGGCGCTGCTCTCATCCCTCGATGCCATCAGCCGCCTGCACAAGCGCGCGCTGGAGGCCTGATCATGAAAACCCGCGCTGCGTTCCTCATCCTGCTGGCCTTGTCCGCGCCCGCTTTCGCCCAGGGCGGTGACACCCCCGGTGCCTCGACCAACAAAGCGCGGCCGCCTGTCACCAGCGAGCAGGTCTATCAACAGGTCTGTCAGGCTTGCCACATGGCCGACGCCAGGGGCGGCAAGGGCGCCGCCATGATCCCGGCCCTGGCCAAGAATCCCAAGCTGGAGGAGCCCGGCTATCCCATAGGCATGATCCTGCAGGGCAGGGGCGCGATGCCGCCGCTGACCGACCTGTTGAAGCCGGCCCAGATCGCTACGGTGGTGACCTATGTGCGCACCCACTTCGGCAACAGCTACAAGAAGCCGGTGACCGAAGCCGATGTGAAGATGATGATGGGGCAGTAAGCCAAGCCCTTGTCGCATTTGATATTATCGAATATCAATAAACAGCTTGCTGAATATCAATAATCTTGGTATTGAAGCCCGATAAATCGCGGGAGGGCTTCATGGCCGATAAACATCATCTGTTCACGATCACCCAATGGCTGCTGAAGGCGGCCACGATTTTCTGCGCCTTCCTTTCGGTGGTGCTGGGCCTGGCCTTCATTGCCGTGGTCCTGGCGCTCGGCGCGCTGCTGGTGGCGCCATCGCTGTTGCCGATCTTCTCCATCCCGCTGTCGGTGGAAGGCGTGCCGCTGGTCACCATCCTGGCCGCGGCCCTGTTCCTGGTGGCAGGTGGATTGATCGGTACTGTCCTGGTGCTTTTCGCCGTCCGCGCCACCCACGGCATCGTGGACACCGCCATCGCCGGCGATCCCTTTGTGGGCGACAATGCCGAGCGGCTGAAGCGCATCGGCTGGTTGCTGCTGGGAGTGATGGTGGTGCAGTTCCTGTCTACCACCATGGTGGTGGCGATTGCGCCCGACAACAATATCGCCGGTCACATCGAGGGTGGCGATGGTATCTCGCTGACTGGGCTGCTGGCGGTCCTGCTGATCTTCGTGCTGTCGCGCATCTTCCGTCATGGCAGCGAAATGCGGGCGGACCTGGAAGGCACCGTCTGATGGAGATCATCGTCAAGCTGGACGACATGCTCTATGCCCGGCGCATGACCCTGACCGAGCTGGCGGAGAAGGTGGATATCACTCTTGCCAACCTGTCGATCCTCAAGACCGGCAAGGCCAAGGCGATCCGCTTTTCCACCCTGGCCGCGATCTGCGCCGCGCTGGAGTGCCAGCCCGGGGATGTGCTGGGCTTTGGCGAGCCTACGGAGTGATGGTCAGCTTTTGGTGCGAATCTTCGCCGCCTTGGCGCATTCGCTCAGCACCGTCATGTAGCGCGTCACGCCGTCGGCGCCGACAATGAAGGGGCTGGGATCGCTCGCCTTGCGCACCCAGCGGCTGCGGATCCAGGCCTGGTCGTACATCGAGTGGTTGGAGAACACGATGGTGGCGTCCGCCGCCTTGGCCTCGGCCGCGAATTTCTCGGCCGAGGCGATATAGGTCTCAAAGCGGGCCTTGCTGCGCGGGAAGTTGAAGCCCATGCCGCCGGAATAGGCCACCGTCAGCGTCTTGCCATGATCCTTGACCGGGAACAGGTAGGACAGGGTGCCCAGCGTGTGGCCCGGCGTCTTGATGATGGTGATGGTCTCATCGCCCAGGGTCAGCTTCTGGCCGTCCTTGGCTTCCATGTCGCGTTTGGGCACCCCGCCCGGCATGTTGTTCGCCTTGATGATGGCGTCCCAGTCGACCGCGTCCATGATGACGTGGGCGCCATACTTGTCCTGCAGCAGCTTGGCGCCTTCGTCATGGTCGCCATGCCCGTGGCTGACGATCACATATTTGATGTCGGCGGGATTGAGGCCCAGCTTCTTCAGGCCGTCCACGATCTCGGCCTCGGCGGCATAGTTGAACATCGTGTCCAGGATGATGATGCCGGCGCTGGTCTTGATCGCCCAGCTGCTATGTTCCTTGGTGCCGACGAAATAGACATTGTCGAACACCTGGGCGGGTTCGGCATACCATTTTTCGCGCGCCGGGATCGGCCGCGGCTTGCCGGCGGCGACGTCGCGCATCATCTGGGCCTGGGGATCGGAGCCGTCGGACGGCTGGATGCACAGCACGTCCAAGGTGCCGGCAAAGTCCAGGCCCGCCGCCTTCTGCGCCGCCAGCACATGGCCATCCACGGTATCGGGCACCTGCGCCATGCTGGCGCCTGTCAGGCCAAGGCCCGCCGCCATCACCAATGCTGCCGAGAATGCCTTGCCCATGAAGTTTCCCCTTTTGTTGTCCGGCTTTGCCGTTTGGGCAAGCGGACCATGAATGGGGGCGGCATTCAACGCCGCGCCGTTCAGTACAAGTGTAAAAACCAGGAAAAGAGCCTCAGCCGCCGTTCGGCATCACAAGACTGATGGCATGGGCCGCCACCAGCATCGCGGCGCCGAGCAGGACGATCTTGATGCCCTTGCGTGGGCCGGCGCCGCGCCAGGAGGATGACGGGACCCTGCCATCGCACGCCGGCCGCGCATTGCCTGAAATGAAATAGACGCCGAACAGCGCGACGCCGGCAAAAACCGTCAACACGCCGCCATAGCGCAGCACGGTCATCGAGAACCAGGCGATAGCGAGAACGAGGGCCATGCAGCCGTAACGCGCCACCGGGCCAATTGGGAACATAACAGGGCATGGGCCGTTCCTGCGTGACCCGTTGCAGGCCTATCCCATGAAAATCTTGCCCGTTTGCCTTGTTGCGCTGGCCTTGTTCGCGCCCGCCCTCGCTTTCGCCGATGTCGGTGCACGCGTGGAGGTGCTGGGCGTGGGTGTCGGCGCGCATGTCGGCGGCCATGGCGTGGGCGCGGGCGCCCATGTCGGCCCGGTCGGCGCCGGCGCAGGCGCCGGTGACCGCGGCGTGGGCGCAGGGGGCCATATCGGACATGTGGTCGAGACGGGCGCGGGTGTGGACCGCCACGGCGTGGACGGCGGTGCCCATGTCGGCCCCGTCGGCGCGGGCATCCATGCCCGCCATTGCCGCTGGCGCCATCACCGCCGCTATTGCGCCTGATC
>CAIUTH010000118.1 GCA_903902075.1 uncultured Alphaproteobacteria bacterium | reverse complement strand
TGACTCTGGTCACCTTGACCCTGGCGCAGATGATCATTTCGTCGCCGATCTTGGGCAGGGCGCTGATTTTCAGCTTGTCGAGTTCGTCTTTGTCCAGGTGGATCACTGTCCCGTATGGGTAGTCCGGTGCAATGGCTTCGATCGATGCGGGCTCGCCGGCGTCCTTGCGCATATCTTCCGGTGTGCGCTTGAGCGACACCATTTTCATTTCAGCTGCCATTTTATGCTCCCAGGCTGTCGGTGGAATCGGTCAGGATCGTGCTCGCGCGCCCTCGCCGGCGCAGTTGCTGCATCAGGCTCATGCGTTCTGCGGCCTTGGTTGCTGAATCGCCGCTGGTAGGCATCTTGGCTGGCGGGGTGACTACCGGGACCGTTGAAGCTGGTGCCGGCGTGGCCTCGGCGAGGGTCTGCAGGCTGGTTCCTGCCGCAGTGCTGGTTGCCGGGGTCGTGGAGGACGTTTCCGGCGCTACGGCGGCCGGTGGCGGCGTTACGATCGGAGCGGGCGCGGGGGGCGCGTCCTTCGGGGCGTTTTGCCAGTCCGCGAATAGGCTGGACATTTGGCTGTTTCTGCCCTGGTTGGTGTAATCACCCCACGCGGCTCCGCCGCTAGGCGCAAGCGATCCGCCAGCGCCAGAGAACTTGGCCCAGGCCGAATCCGATGCGGATCCGTATCCGGCATTTGGGTTGGCGGATCCGCCTCCCCCGCCCCCTCCGCCACCACTGGACGGACTTGACCCGCCGCCGAATATGTCGCCGAGGATAGGCTTCATCACTGTGCTGATCACCGCTGATGCTACTGCCTGTCCGACCATTTCTGCCATGTCGTTCTCCTAGCGCTGATTTCTCGGTTTGGACATCACCACCTTTGGCAGCGCTCTCCCGCCGCGGTACGGTATTCCTGATTCTGCTGCTGATCTCCACGCGTCGCCGTCCGTTATGTACGTCGGACCGGCGCTGTATCCCATCACCACGGCGTCACCGCGGTCTGTCGATCGTCCCAGGCGCTTGCAGACGTCCTCTTTGCTCTCGATCTGCAGGGCTTGCTGGCCGTCCACCTTGGCGATACTGTAACCGGGTGCTGCAAGGTCTGCCAGTAGGGTCTGGTCCGGTGGCAGGGCTATGTGCGATCCGCCTGGTTGGGCTGGATCCAGCGCCTCCCGGAACTTCCAGATCACCTCGCTGCGCTTGTTGTAGAACCGCAGTTGGCCGTCTGTCGTGCGCTTGGGCGACTTCTCCGAGCCCTTGTGGCCTACGGCCTGGATGCCGTTGTCGTGCAGCTGCTCGTATGTCGGGCCGCCGTAGCCACCGCCCATGTCGACCACCACGAAGGCGTTGTCCCGGCGGTAGGACACGACGATGCCGGCCATGTACTTGCCCGGGCGCTCGGGCGGGATGTCCTTGCCCGGGATTTCCACCAGGTGGTCGAACCAGCCGTCGTAGCGCATGGCGATCACCGCGGGGTCGGTTCCGCCGCCCGAGCAGTCGATGCCCATGCCGCACATCGGCACGCCCATGGGTTTCTGCTC
>CAIUTH010000117.1 GCA_903902075.1 uncultured Alphaproteobacteria bacterium | reverse complement strand
CTTCGTCACTAGCGGATAGGCGCCTGCAGTTCCTGGTCGGTCCAGGGCTTTTTGCGGAAGGCGTAAAGCTGGCGATATTCCTTGGCCAAGGGCGGCTTGACGGGCGATGCGGTATTGCCGAACGCGCCGCGAATATAGGTCACCACCTGCGCCAGTTGTTCATCGCTCAATGACTGTCCCAGCGGCGGCATTTCGCCAATCGAACCTTCCTTGCCGTTCAGCAGCACCCGGATAGACATGTCGGGCCGTCCGGTCACCAGCTTGGAGCCGGCCAGCGCGGCCCCAACGCGCGGCGCACCCTGGCCATTGTCCTGGTGGCAGCCGGCGCAGTTGGTGGCGTAAACGCCCAGCCCCGCCTTGAACAAGGCTTCTTCCTCCGGCGTGCGCGTGTTCTTCGGCGCGGGCGGCACCGGTTTGCCCGGCCAGGTCAGATCATCCAGCACAGCCTTGGCGGCGGCGCCCATGTCGCCGCTCTCCTTCGCCAAGGACGACAACGCCACCGGCTCGGAGGGCAGCGCCATCGGCTTCACCGCCGGCCTGGGCCGGGTGATGATGCCTTCCATGCCGCCGGCGCGGCCCCCCGTCACCACCGCGGGCGGGCGGGCATCGACACCCGCAAAGCCGGTGGCGGCGCCATTCAGCATGGCCAGCCGAAGCTTTGCAGGCTTGGCGCCATCGGTGGCAGCGGCCAGCAGCTTCTGCACCTGTGCAACATCGCGGCTCTTGGCGGCGGCGCCCGCCAGCATCTCGACCGTATCGGCATGGACACCGCTGCTTGCCAGCACATTGTCTAGCGCTTCAGCTTCCAGCCCTTTGAGGCCGCTGATGCCCGCATCCACGGTCGCCGCGTCATTGCCGTACTTCTTCATCATCGCCACGACCGGCGTCACCCGGCCTTCGCGCGGCAGGGCGCCAAGCGAAGCGGCCAACTGCAGGCGCACCGGCCAGTTTGAATCTTCCGACAGCTTCAGCACCGCTGCCTTCATCGCGGCATCGTCCCTGGCGAGAAACGGCTCGGCGCCGCGTACACCCGCCAGCCGCACATAGGCATTGGAATCCGTCAGCGCCTTGTTCACCGTCTCGGTATCCAGCGAGCCCATGCCCGACAGGGTCCAGATCGCTTGCGTCCGCGTCTTCCAGTCCGGCGCGCTGCCTGCCAATTGCTTCAAGGCCGGCACCACCGACTTGTCGTTGCGCTGGACCAGAAGCTGCTGGGCGGTATCACGCCACCAGCCGCCGGGATCGGACAGATGCGCCACCAGCTGGGCCGGCGTCTCATCGATCATGCGGGGCTTGGGCGCAGCATTCTTGATCATGCCGGTGTGGGTCACCCGCCAGATGCGGCCCTTGTGGATGCCGTCCCACAAGCGGTGCTGCTGGATGTAGTTCTTCAGGTAATCGCTCTGGATCGGCTCGTCCTGCGAAACGCCGCGATACATGTCCACGATCAGGAAGCTGCCATCCGGGCTGGGCACCAGCCAGGTGGGCCGGAAACGCTCATCGGTCGAGGCCAGGAATTCGCCCTTGAAATAGTAGTCGGCGCCGGAAAGATTGCCGCCGGCGCTTTCGTTCAGTTTCAGCAGATGCACTAGGTTGGTGGGGCTGTCGACCACCACGGCCTGACCGTAGAATTCTTTCGGCAACGCATTGCCGCGGTAGATCATCGGCGAGGACACGCCCTGATAATAATAGGCCGAACCATCGGGACGGGGCACTTCGGGGCGATAACCGCGATTGACGCCAAGGGTGGGCCGCACCGGCCATACCGCCGACTTGGCCTGGTCCACCAGATTTTCATACAGACCCGCGGTGCGGCTCAGGTTGGGATTGCGCACGTAATACTGCGCCGGGACGTAATCAACGAACAGCGGATCGGTGTTGAAGTTGCGGAACACCAGCCCACCATCATTCTGAGTCACGCCCCACTGGCCGCGCACCAGGTTGGGCACCACCTCGAACTTGCCGCCGTCCCTGGGAAGCACATTGTAATTGTGCTCGGCGATATTGATGGTGTTGTCCATGCTCCAATAGAGCGCGTTGGCGGCGTGCTCGATATTGCCGACCCGGCCAAAGCCATCCTTGATGATGTCCTTGGTGTCGGCCTTGAGATCGCCATTGGTGTCACACGCCCTCACCAGGTTCGGCGGCTCGCCGATCAGGGCGCAGCCATGATCCAGAATCTTCAGCGCACGAGGCAGCACCAGCTTGCCCTGGAACACGGTGCGCTTGTCATAGATGCCATCGCCGTCGGTATCTTCCAGGATCGCCACATCACCGACCGGCTCTGTCATGTTGATCATCTTCTGGCCCACGGCATAGCCCTGCATCTCAACGACCCAAAGACGCCCGTTGCCGTCGAACTCGGCCAGGATCGGATCCACCACCAGCGGCTCGGACGCTACCAGCTGAAGCTGGAAGCCTGGCGCCATGTGAAAAGTCTTTAACTCCTGCGCCGGCGACAGCGTCGGCGGGAACTTGGGTTGCTTGGTCTGGACCTTGGCAGGCCAAGGGCGATTCAACTGGGTGGTCAGGGGGCCCTTCTGCGCAGGCGGCTTGGTCGCCGAGAACCCCACGGCCGCCGACAAGGCGAGCGCGGCAGAAGCGAAGGCATATGTCCTGAAACGCATGGCGATTTCCCTGACGCTTTTGGGCTGGCTTTGGCTCAGGATAATAGACGCCGCGCGGGGCGCGTAAAGTCCGGCAACCTGCGCTTTCCCCGCATCGCGCAATTCTTTCGCAATCGCGTGAAACCGCGTAAAACGGGACATGGCGGCTCAAGACCGCTTATCGCAGATTCGAAGGGGATCGCCGTGCTCAAAATCGTTTCCGCCAAGGTCATCGTCACCTGTCCGGGGCGCAATTTCGTCACCCTGAAGATCGAAACCTCGGACGGCGTCACCGGCCTGGGCGATGCCACCCTCAGCGGCCGCGAACTGGCGGTGGCCAGTTATCTCACCGACCACCTGGTGCCCTGCCTGATCGGCCGCGATGCCCACACCATCGAAGACACCTGGCAGTATTTCTATCGCGG
>CAIUTH010000116.1 GCA_903902075.1 uncultured Alphaproteobacteria bacterium | reverse complement strand
TTACGGACATGGCGGTTCGGGCTGGTCTCTGTCCTGGGGATCGGCCGAGATGGCCGTGCAAAAGGCGATGTCGCGCGGTGAAAAAGACATCGCCGTCGTCGGCAGCGGCATCATCGGACTGACATCGGCCATCACCGCCCAGCGTGCCGGCGCCCAGGTCACCATTTATACCCGCGAGCTTTTGGCGCGCACCCGCTCGGTGCGGGCCAATGGCAGCTGGACGCCGGACTCGCGCATCGCGCTGACATCCGAAGCCCCGTCCAACTTCGGCGACACCTGGGAACAGATGGCGCGAATTTCCTGGAAGAATTTGCGGCCCTATATCGGCATGGCCGGCAATCCCGTCGCCTTTACCGACCATTACTACCTGACCGATGCGCCACGCGGTACGCCGCAGCCGGTGGACCCCACATGGCCCAAGCTGCCGCCGCCAAGCTGGACGGGCGGGCCCACCTCCAGCGAGGATTTCGCCAAGTACAGCGACCGCATCAAGGACATCACCGCTCATACCCAGGACCTGCCACCGGACGTCAATCCCTTCCCGGTGAAATATGCGGCACGCTCGACCAGCATGTTCTTCAACTTCACCGAATATGGCCATTTGCTGACCAGCGAATTCTTCGCCCGGGGCGGCAAGATCGTGATGCGCGATTTCCATGCCCCGTCGGAGCTGGGGCATTTGCCGCAAAATGTGGTGATCAACTGTCCTGGTTTTGCCGCGCGCGATTTGTGGCAGGACAAGGCGATGGTGCCGGTGCGCGGCCAGACTGGCTGGCTGATTCCGCAGCCCGAAGTCAATTACGCGCTGACCTATCGCAACGTGCAGATCCTGTCCAAGAGCGACGGCATCATGGTGATGGCGCTCGAGAATGGCGAGCTCAAGGGCTACAACAACAGCGATGAGAGCGTGAACCGCGCCGAATCCGAACGCGCCGTGAAGGTGATCGAGGATCTGTTCGCGCATTTCCCCGTCAGCCGGGCCTGAGGCAACATGATGCGCAAAATCATCCTGGGTCTTGTCGTGTCGATCGTGGCGGTGGGCAGCGCCCATGCCAGGTCCGTCTGGGACGGTGTTTACACCGAAGACCAAGCGGCGCGGGGCGCCACCGCCTATCAGCAAAATTGCGGCCGTTGCCATGGTCCCGAACTGGCCGGCACGTTCGAAGTACCGCCTCTGGTGGGACGTTTCGTGCCCTACTGGTCGGGCAGCACCCTGGACGTGCTGGTGGATTACATCACCCATGCCATGCCGTTGGGCCGCACCGGCTCGCTGAGCCCTGCCACCAATACCGACATCACAGCCTTCATTCTCAAGAGCAACGGCTTTCCGGCCGGGCCTAAGGAACTGAGCGCGCAGGGTGTGGACCAGAAGGCCATCACGTTCGACGCCACAAAGAAGAAGCGCGCCAAAAAACACTAACAGGGGATTGCCATGATTGCCGCCAGGAAACTTCTTGCCGCCACAATTCTGTTCGCCTCCACGCCCATGCTGGCAAGCTTCGCGCAAGTCCCCGAAGTGGACCTGCTGATTAAGAATGGCCAGGTGATCGACGGCAGCGGCGGTCCGCGCATGCAGGCCGATGTCGCCATCAGTGGCGACAAGATCGTGTATGTCGGCCGCGCTCCCGTGAAGGCCAAAAAGGTGATTGACGCCAGCGGCCAGGTTGTGACGCCGGGCTTCATCGACATGCACAGTCATTCGGAATTCGGCCTGGCGTTTGACGGGCGCGGGCTCTCTAAGGTGACGCAGGGCATCACCACCGAACTGATGGGCGAGCATCTGTCTGCCGGGCCGGTACTGGGTCCGGCCGTGGATGACCCCATGATGGTTACGCCGCCGGTGAAACGCACCTGGACCACCTTGGGCGGCTTCTTTACCTATCTGGAAAAGAAGGGCATCGGCCCCAATGTCGTGTCCTATGTCGGCGCCGGACAAGTACGCGCCTCGGTGATGGGGTATGGCAACCGTCAGCCCACGCCGGAAGAGATGGAGAAGATCAAGGGCCTGATCCGCCAAGGTATGGAGGAGGGCGCTGCCGGCCTGTCCGCCGGTCTTTATTACCTGCCCAACTCCTTCTTCGACACCGCCCAGATGATTGAACTGGCCAAGGTCGCGGCCAGCTATGGCGGCATCTACACGGTGCATATGCGCCCCGGTCCGGGCCTGTCAGGGCTGGAGGAAACCATCGCCATCGCCAGGGGCGCGCATATCCCGGTGGAGATTTTGCATGTCGGCGGCAGCATCGCCGGCAATCCCGACTTCGCGCCCATGGTGGAAAAGGCGCGGGCCGAAGGCGTGGACGTCACCGCCAATGCCTATCCCTACACCATCGGCTGGACCTATGTGCGCCAGTTGTTGCCGGTGTGGGCGCAGGAAGGCGATGCCGCCGCGATCACCGCGCGCCTGAAGGACCCCACCGGCCGCGCCCGTGTGGTCAAGGAACTGCAGCAAAATCCGGGCCAGTACAAGGATTACCATTTCAGCTCCGCCAACCTGAAGTATGACGGCTACACCATGCAGCAGGTGGCCGACCGCACGCACATCTCGCCGGAAGAGGCGATGGTGGATTTCCTGATCGAGCAGAAGGCCGAAGGCTTCCATATCGGCCCGCCCAATCCGGCCCGCGAACAGGCAGTGGCGGAATCCTTCAAGTATCCCTGGGTGGATATCGGCTCCGACGGCATTGCGTTGCCGGCCGGCGTGCACACCTCGTTCGGCCGCCCGCATCCGCGTTCCTTCGGCAGCCATGCCCGCATCCTGGCCGACATTGTGCGGAACCGGCATGTGATCTCGCTGGAAGAAGCGGTGCGAAAGCTGTCGTCCCAGGCCGCCAACCGGCTCAGCCTGCATGACCGCGGCTTGCTGCGCGCCGGCATGAAGGCCGATGTGGTGGTGTTCAATCCCGACACGGTGAAAGACACCGCCACCTATGACCATCCCGACCAGTATGCCACCGGCATTTCCTGGGCGCTGGTCAATGGCAAGGCGGTGGTGGCGGACAGCAAGCCGACCAACGCCACGCCAGGTCATGTGCTGCGCGGACCCGGTTACAAGCCCGGCACGCCGTAATGCGCAGGTTTTTTGGTGCGGCAGCGCTGCTGGCGGCGCTGTGTCTTGCATCACAGGCCGATGCCAGTCCCTGCACGGCGCTGAACGGGCTCAAGATCGGGAACAGCCTGGTGCGCTTCACCGAGGACGTCGCAGCGCATGAGAACCTGACGCTGGCGGGGCGGCCTTATACCGATCTTCCCGCCTTTTGCCGCATCAGCGCGACCGCGGGCGTGGATCGTCATTCCAACATCCTGGTGGAACTGTGGTTGCCGCAGCGCGAGGCCTGGAACAGCAAACTGCTGGGCACCGGCAATGGTGGGTTCGCCGGCACCATCTCGTTCGGCGCGCTGGCGGGTGGTTTGAAGCGTGGCTATGCGGTGACCAACACCGACATGGGCACCTTTCCCGCGTCCAGCGCCAGCTGGGCGGCGGGCACCGGCCAGCCGGAGATGCTGAAGGACTGGGGCTATCGCTCAACGCACGAGATGACGGTGCTGGCCCGGGCGCTGGCCCAGCGTTACTACGGCCAGCCGCCGACGCTCTCCTATTTCACCGGCTGCTCCACCGGTGGGCACCAGGCGCTGATGGAAGCGCAGCTTTATCCAAATGACTATGACGCCATCCTGGCGGGTGCACCGGCCAACAACCGCACCCGGTTGCACATGGCCTTTCTGCAAACCGGATTGAATGTCCATGCCACGCCGCGCAGCTGGATTTCGCCGGAAAAACTGGCGGCGGTGCATGAAGCGGTGCTGAAGGCCTGCGCCGGCAAGTTCGGCGGCGCACCGGGCGACCGTTTCCTGGCCGATCCCACCCAATGCAATTTCAAGCCGCGCGAAATGGTGTGCCAGCCCGGTCAGAAAGACATTTTCGCCTGTCTCGATCCGGATCAGGCGACTGCCCTGGAAAAAATCTATGGCGGCTTCACCAATTCGCGCACGCAGGAGATTTTCTATCCTGGCTGGCCGCTGGGCAGCGAGCCGCAGCTGGGCGGCCTGTTCGGCACGCGCGAACAGACGGTGCGCGGCTTTGTCGGCTCTTTGGTGCCTTGGGCAATGGGCGCGGCGTTCGACGTCACCAAATTCGATTTCGACCGCGACATGACGAAAGTGGATGCCGATCTGGGCCCGGTGATGAACCAGATCAACCCGGACCTGTCGGCCTTTGCCGCCCATGGCGGCAAGCTGATCGTGTTCCACGGTCTGGCCGACGGCATTGTCGGCCCGCTGGATACCATCAATTATTTCGAGCGCATCGGCGCGGCGATGCCGGGACGTGATGATTTTGCGCGTCTTTACATGGCGCCGGGCGTGGCCCACTGCACCGGCGGCGACGGGCCGGACCAGTTCGGCCAGGGCGCCGACCGCAAGGAAGGCGAGGGGGATCACGATCTGCTCAAGGCGCTGGACGCCTGGCGGGGCGCCGGCCATGCGCCGGGCGCCATTATTGCCACCAAATTCGATGCCGCCGGCGCGGTTGTGGCTACCCGCCCGCTGTGCCCCTATCCGCAGCGCGCCTTCTACAAGGGCGGGGATGCGAAGGATGACCGCAACTTTGCCTGCCATGCCGCGCCGGGGGCGAAATTCCCGCGTCCCGCACCGGCCTATCTGCATTAGCCGGCTTGGGTTAGGCTGGCGGCATGATCCCGGTTTCCATTCTCGACCTCACGCCTATCCGCCAGGGCGGCGATGCGGCCACCGCCCTGCGCGAGACGCTTGATCTGGCGCAGCATGCGGAATCGCTCGGCTATCACCGCTACTGGCTGGTGGAGCATCACAACACCGCCTCCGTGGCGGGCGCCGCCACCGCCGTGGTGATGGCCCATGTCGCCGCGGGCACCAAAACCATCCGTGTCGGCGCCGGCGGCATCATGCTGCCCAACCATGCGCCGCTGATGGTGGCCGAGCAGTTCGGCACCCTGGCGGCGCTGCATCCGGGGCGCATCGATCTGGGGCTGGGGCGCGGGATCAACAATGATCCGGCCACCCTGCAGGCACTGCGCCGCCAGCCCAATGACGCCGCTGAGTTTCCCCGCGACGTCCAGGAGCTGCTCTTCTTCCTCGCGCCCGCCGCGCCAGGCCAGAAAGTGCGCGCCATTCCGGGCGAAGGATCGCAGGTGCCGGTATGGATATTATCGTCCAGCGCCGGCGGTGCGCAGCTTGCCGCGACCATGGGGCTGCCCTTTGCCTTTGCTGCCCATTTTGCGCCCGATGCGATGGAAGTGGCGCTGGCCACCTATCGCGGGCGGTTCGTGCCCTCGGCCCACCTGGACAATCCCAGGGTGATGCTTTCGTTGACGGTGGTGGCGGCCGATACCGATGACGAGGCGAGGCTGCTGTTTTCGACGGCGCTGGCCGCCAATGACGCGCCGTTGGCGCCGCCCATCCCCAATTACGAGCAAAGCCTGGATCCGCAGCGCCGGGCCTTGCTGCAGAATTTCTTCCGCCATTCGGTCGTCGGTGGCCCGGAGACGGTCAAGAAAGGCGTGGCGGATTTCATCGCCCGCTATCGTCCGGACGAGATCATCATTGCGGCACAAATCTTCGATCACGCCGCGCGGCGCAAGTCGTTCGAGATACTCAGCCGAAGTTTCTAGCGGGTGCCCTTAACGTGCGCCTTGGGGCGTGAGGTTCAGCGGCGGCATCGGCGCCGGATTGATCGCGGGCTGGCCAATCCGCATGTCGGCGAAAGGCGCCGGCGTGGCATAGGGATCGTAGGTCGCCATGCCCACCGTTTCCGGCTTCACCGCGATGGTGCCGCCCTGCTCGTTGGCATAGGGCGAGCCGTTGGGATTGCCTTCCGGGCCCACGCAGGCGCCAAGGCTGGTGGCCGCCAGAAGGGCGGCGGCGGCAAGTGCAAATCTCATTTTGTTATCCCGTCCATTATCCAACAGGAAAAGCATCGCACGCCCGATTGGGTTCCGGCTACCCTTGCGGGCCAAGCCCCCTGCGGCTTTAATGCCAAAAAAATGAGGGGGAATTCATGAAACGCTTGGTCCTTGCGCTGCTTCTCGCCGCGCCCGCAACCCTGTCCGCCCAGACGCCGCCGCCCACCCAGCCGCGCACGCCGGGCCCCGCACCGGACTATAATGCGGGTGGCCTGCCGCGCACCCCAACCTATGGCAGCACCGAGGGTCAGCCGGTCGACGCCCGCGTGCCGGAGAAGAAGGCCGACACGCGCCAGTTCCCCCAGCAAACCCGTGCACCCTTCCACCATGCCACCGATTTTAAGGTGACGGTGCTCACCAACCAGCTGCATGCGGCCTGGGCCAGCGCGCTGTTGCCGGATGGCAAGCTGCTGGTGACCGAGCGGTTGCCCGGCGCCTTCCGTATCGTCGGCAAGGATGGCGTTGGCGCGCCCCTGACCGGCATGGAGGGCCTGCATGTCTCCACGCCGATGACGGGATTGCTGGATGTGGTGCTGGATCCGGCTTTCGCCACCAACCACACCATCTATTTCACCTACTTCGAGTATCTCGACAAGACGGTCTACAACACCGCCGTGGCCCGCGCCGTGCTGGACGAGGCGGGCGGCGCGATCCGCGACGTGAAGGTGCTGATCAAGACCTCGCCCTTCGCGCCCAACGACCAGACCCTGGCGGCGGGCACCAAGACCGGCGGTCGTATCGCCATCGGCGCTGACGGATACCTGTATGTCACCATCGGCGACCGCGACAATGCCGGTCCACGTCCCTGGCCGGTGGCGCAATATCTCGACACCCACCTGGGCAAGGTAATCCGCATCACCAAGGACGGCGCACCGGCGCCGGGCAATCCATTTATCGGCACGCCGGGTGCGCTGCCGGAAATCTGGGCGATCGGCTTTCGCAGTCAGGAAGGCCTGGCCTTTGCGCCCGATGGCGGATTGTACGAAGTCGAGCACGGCCCGCGCGGCGGCGACGAACTCAACCTGATCAAGAAGGGCGCCAATTACGGCTGGCCTTACATCAGCCACGGCATCGACTATCGCGGCGCGCCCATCGGTGATGGGGAAGTAGCCAAAGCCGGCATGGAGCAGCCGGTTTATTACTGGTCGCCGTCCACCGCGCCGGGCGGATTGGCCTTCTATACCGGCAAGTCCAAGGCCTGGGCCGGCAGTGCCTTTGTCGGCATGCTGAATGGCCGCCAGCTGGACCGCATCAAGCTGGTGGATGGCAAGGTGGTGGAAGAAGAAACCCTGCTGGGCGACCGCAAGGCGCGCATCCGCGATGTGCGCATGGGATCGGACGGCGCGATCTATGTCCTGACCGACAGCGGTGGCACCTCCATCACCGAAACCACGCCCGCCACCGGCGAGCTGCTGAAGCTGGTGCCGGCGAAGTAACTAGAGTTCCTGGCGGCGGCGCGGCGGCGGGGCTGCACCGTCCGGCAGCTTGAAGGCGATGAACTCGCTGGTGAAGCCGCGCCCGCCGATCGCCAGCAGGATGTACTGCTTGCCCTTGTACATGTAGGTCATGGGCGAGCCGGACTGTTCGGCCGGCAGGAACACCGCGCCTTTTTCCTCGCCGTTTGTCTTGTCATAGGCGCGCAGCCGCGCGCCCTTGCGCCCGGTCTCGTCGGTATAGGTCTGGGGATCGCCGCAGATCACCAGGCTCCTGGTGGTAAGCGGCGCGATCTTGCCCATCATGCCGGTCCGCGGAATCTTCACGCCCTTCAGCGCCGGATGGTTGCGGATGAAGTCCGGCGTCTCGCCATGCGCCACGGTCCAGCTCTGGGTGCCGTTCTCCAGGTTGGTGGCCGTGATTCGTCCGTAGGGCGGCTTGATCAGCGGCAGTCCGTCCACCGTCAGATCGCCCACCTTGATGCCATTCTGCGACGGCAGGTTGGCATGGACATAATCGAAAGCGCCCTTGGTGTGATCCGGGTTGGGGATGATGCCGCCGATGGTGAGCGGATTGGTCTGGGAATAGGTATAGACCGTGTGCGTCTCCGGATCGTAGGAGCCGCCCGGCCAGTTGATGCCGCCGATATAGCCGGGGAGGTTGATGACGCCGAACGGGCCCTCCGGCTTTTCCATGATCGGCGCGGTATAAAGCGGACCCAGCTTGTAATGGCTGGCCACCGCCAGCGCCTTCTGGCGCAGCTCCGGCGTAAAATCGATCAGGTCGTCCTTGGTGACGCCCTGGCGGTCGAAGGCGGGCGGCTTGGTGGGGAAGGGCTGGGTCTTGGAGTACCACTCGCCGGGCACGTCGCCCGGAATGACTTTGCGCTCCACGATCGGCCAGATCGGTTCACCGGTCTCGCGGTTCAGCACATAGAGAAAGCTCTGCTTGGTGGGCTGGGCCAGCGCCTTCACGATCTTCCCGTTATGCGGGATATCGCACAGGATGGCGGCGGCGCAGATGTCATAGTCCCACAAGCCGTGATGAATCAGCTGGTAATGCCATTTGCGCTTGCCGGTGAGGATGTCCACAGCCACCACGCTTTCGCTAAACAGGCTGTTGCCGGGATGGTAAAAGCCCATCTGGTCGCCGGTGGGCAGCTCGATGCCCAGATAGGCAAGCCCCAGCTCTTCGTCGGCACTGATCTGCGCCCAGTCGCCGGCATTGCCTGCGGCCTCGGCGCTGCCGGGCTTCAGCCACGTCTCGTAACCGAACTCGCCCTTCATGGGGATGTTGTGGAATATCCAAAGCCGCTTGCCGGTCTTCACGTCGAAGCCGCGGACATAGCCCTTCACGTTGTTCTTCACCTGCGGTGTGTTGCCGGCGGTATGGGCGGCGCCGATGATCACCACGCTCTTGGCGATGGTGGGGGCGCTGTGCAGCCCGATATCGGCGGTGTCCAGCTTCAGGTCCTGGTCATCGTTCAGCTTCAGGTCGACGACACCATTGGTGCCGAAGTTCGGATCGGGGATGCCGGTTTTCGCGTCCAGCGATATCAGCTGGTAGCCGATGGTGACATACAGGATGCGTTCCTGGTCGCCCTCGCTCCAATAGCCGACGCCGCGGCCCGACAGTTGGCGCGGCGCATTGGTGGCGCGCAGACCTTCATCGGGCGAGCGGTGCATCCACAGCTGTTCCCCGCTGGCGGGATCCAGGCAGATCACGTCACGGCGCGAACCGGCGGTGGCGAACAGGCGGCCATTCACCAGCAGCGGCGTGCATTGCAGGATGAATTCGGGACGGCTGCCCAGGTTCTCAGTCTTGAACTGCCAGGCGACCTGCAGCTGGTTGAAGTTGGACGCATTGATCTGGTCCAGTGCCTTGTAGCGCCAATAGGCCAGGTTGCCGCCGTAAGTGGGCCAGTCGGTATCGGGCGGCGTCGCCGTCTGCGCAGCGACGGGCAGGGCGGCCAGCGCGGTCGCCGCGGCCGTGGTGGAAAGCATCAAACGTCTGGTCAGCGCGCGCATGTCTCAAATCCCGCAAAAGCGGCGGGACACTAGCCGAGGGCGGGAACTTCACAAAGCGGCCCAAGCAGGATCAGGCGCGGCTTTACGGTCCGCTTACGGACGGGTCGCCGGCATCACCGGCGGCGGCGTGGCGATGGGAGCATAGGCGGCCGGCGGCAAAGGCGGTTGTTGCTGGGGTTTGGGCAACAGATTGTTCAAACCCTGGAGCGGATTGATCACGGGAAACGGCATCGCGGGCTTGCCATTGCAGGTCTGGCCATAAGGACAATAAGCCGTCTGCGCCAGGACGGGAGAGGCGATGGCAATCAGCACGGCTAGGGCAAGAACCGGTTTCATCGTAGCAACGCTTCTGTTCAACGCTCGGTGAAGTGAAATTGCGCCCCGGACCGGATGCCGGCCGGCCAGCGCGAGGTTACCGTCTTCAGCCTCGTATAGAAGTGTATGCCTTCGGGGCCATAGACGCCATGCGACCCGAACAGCGAGGATTTCCAGCCGCCGAAGGAATGATAGCCCACCGGCACGGGGATGGGGACATTGATGCCGACCATGCCGACCTGGATGCGCTCGGCGAAATCGCGGGCGGCATCGCCGTCGCGGGTGAAAAGCGCTGTACCATTGGCGAAGGTGTTGGCATTGATCAGCCCCACCGCCTGGTCGTAACCGGCCGCGCGAACCACCGACAAAACGGGCCCGAAGATCTCATCCTTGTAGACGCTCATGTCAGGGGTGACGCGGTCCAGCAAGGTGCCGCCCAGCCAGAAACCCTTTTCATAACCTTGCAGCTTCAGCCCGCGGCCATCCACCACCACGTCCGCGCCCGCTGCGGCGCCGGCGTCTATGTAGGAAGAGACCTTGTCGCGATGCGCGGCGGTAACCAGCGGCCCCATTTCGGCGCCGGCATCATCGGCTGGGCCGATCTTCAAGGCCGCAACGCGCGGCTTCAATTTGGCGATCAGCGCATCGGCGGTCTTTTCGCCTACCGGCACCGCCACCGACACCGCCATGCATCGTTCGCCGGCCGAGCCATAGCCGGCGCCCATCAGCGCATCTGCCACCTGGTCCAGATCGGCATCGGGCATCACCACCAGATGGTTCTTGGCCCCGCCCAGCGCCTGCACGCGCTTTCCGCTGGCGCAGCCGCGGGTATAAACGTGGCTCGCGATGGGGGTGGAGCCGACAAAGCTAACCGCAGCGATGCCCGGATGATCCAGGATGGCGTCCACCGCTGCCTTGCCGCCATGCACGACATTGAGCACGCCGTCGGGCAATCCCGCTTCGCGCCAGAGTTCATAAAGCAGGTTGGGCGCCGAGGGATCGCGCTCCGACGGCTTGAGGATGAAGCTGTTTCCGCAGGCCAGCGCCATGGGCATCATCCACAGCGGCACCATGACGGGGAAGTTGAACGGCGTAATTCCGGCGACCACACCCAGGGGCTGGCGCTCGTCATAGGTATCCACGCCGCTTGAGACATTCTTGCTGAAGCTGCCTTTCAGCAGGTGCGGGATGCCGCAGGCGAATTCCACCACTTCCTGGCCGCGCGCCACTTCCCCCAGCGCATCGGTGTGGGTCTTGCCATGCTCGGCGCTGATGGCGCGGGCCAGCAGGTTCTCTTTCGCTTCCAGCAGGCGGCGCATCTCGTACATCACCTTGGCGCGTTTGGCCGGCGGGGTGGCTGCCCAGCCCGGAAAAGCGGCGCGCGCCGCCATCACGGCGGCGTCGACCTCTGCCGCGCCGCCGGACGCCACCTGGCCGGTCTGTTCGCCCGTGGCTGGATTGAAAACCGGCGTCCCACCCGTGCTGGGCACGGTTTTGCCGGAGATGATGTGGCCGATGCTGTCCATGCCCCCATCTTTAGCATGGTCACGGGATTTTCAAAGATTGGGGGTGCGGGCAGGATTTTGGCGCGCAAGTGATGGGGCCATTTCGCCGCACATCCTGTCCACAGGCGTTGGGCGTGAAACAGCGAATTGTCCTGATCAGGTGCAAACGGTTGCCCAGAATTTCACCTGTCACATATCCGCAAATGTTGCCGATGCTTTTCGCCAGCAAAGTCGCGCCATGTCATGAAGCCGAATCCAAACTGTCGCGGAAAAACGTCCGGTGTGATGGCGTGCAAAAGTTCCCCCGCCGCTGACGGCCGTGGACATTTCACGCGTGTATAAAAACCGTCATCCGCAGTTCACAAAAGTTTCGACATCGCCCTCTACCAACCCTGCGAGGCGTGACGCTGCGTGTGCGAACGGCGAGTCGCCATCGACAAGGCTTGAACGGAATTCGCGAGAGATTCGCGCGCTTGTCTTTGCGCATCTGCGCAAAGGGGTAATGGGGGACTGAAATGAAACTGCGTGCGGCTAAGATCCTGATGGCGGGCGTCAGCCCCCTGTTCCTGCTGGCGATGACGGGCCATGTCCTGGCCCAGTCCACCGCTACCCAGCAGCTGGAAACTATTGAATCGGTCACTGTCACCGGCCAGTCTGAGAGGTTTGGCGGAGTGATGGCACCGATCACGGTTGCCAAGGAACGCAGCACTATC
>CAIUTH010000115.1 GCA_903902075.1 uncultured Alphaproteobacteria bacterium | reverse complement strand
CTTCTGAAGCCGTGAACGGACCCGCGAAGCTTTTGTCTTCCAGTCCGATCGCGACATCGATGGCCCGGTCCTGTTGGCGGTTGATGACATTGACCACCTGGCTGTCACCATCCAAAGACGCCGACGCGGCCAGCACCGTTCTGCGGGAAATCTTCATCTCACCCCCTGCCATGCAACGGACCTTCTGCGAGGCCCTGCCGCAATGCTAGTTTAGGGCGCGCGTTCGCGCTATGGCCTGCTGGGTGCGTCCTGTGGCCGGATATGGCATAAATGCCTTCATAAAGGGGCAAATGGGGCAATGAATCGCAAGCAATGCTGGGTTGATCGCCCAGACGATCGCCGCCAATTGGCAGATGCCGGATTTTCACGACAACCCGGCGATGATGCTGCGCGCCCGGCCACCCGTCCCCTATGCTGTGTGCCATGACGGACGGGACCAGACACTGCGGTGACTGCTCGCTCTGCTGCAAGGTTCTGGGCATTCCGGAGCTGGACAAGCCCAAGGATGCCTGGTGCCCCAACTTTGCGGCTGGCATCGGCTGCCGCGTCTACGAAGACCGCCCGCCCTCCTGTCACAATTTTTCCTGCCGCTGGCTGAACGACACGACCATGGGCCCGGAATGGAAACCCAGCGTCTGCAAGATGGTGCTGGATTCGCGGCCGCGCATGCTGACGGTGCATGTCGATCCCGCCGTCAGCCGGCCCTGGCGTGCCGAGCCTTACTATTCGGTGCTGAAACGCCTGGCGGCCCAGGGGCTGATGCGCAACGTCATTGTCCTGGTGATCGAAAAGCGGCGCAGCATGGTGATGCTGCCTGACCGCGAAGTGGATCTGGGCGTGCTGGCGCCCGGCGTCCGCATCGCCATGGAACAGGTGATGATGGCGCATGGGCCAGGCTGGCAGCCGCGGGTGATGGGCGCGAGCGAGACGGAACGTTAGGCGCGCGGCACGTAGATGCCGCGGGTGGGATTCACGAACAGCCAGGGAATGATGCAGACGAAGGTCACGCCGGCCGCGACATAAAACGCATATTCCCAGCCATAGCGGGTCGCCAGGAAAGGTGTGAGCGAGGCGGTGATCGCGCCCGCGATCTGGCCACACATGCTGACCATGCCGGACACCACGCCGGCATAGGGCCCGCCCAGATCGGCCGCCACGGCATAATAGACCGCCTGGCCCAGATAGATCGCGCCCGCACCCGCCGCCAGCAGCAGCGACGCCACCACCGCATTTTCCGCATGGCCGCCAATGATCAGGATGATTCCGGCCAGGCCCAAGGTGAAGGCGCCAAATACGCTGCGGCCGATATAGGGACTTTTGTGCTTTACCAGCCAGTCGCTGATGACACCGCCCAGCAGGCAACAGGTGGTGGTGGCGATGAAGGGCAACATGCCCAGCACGGCGCTGCTTTTGAGATCGAAGCCGCGCCCTTCCTTCAAGTAGATGAAAAACCAGGTGGAAAAGATGGTGGCGGCATAGCCGAACCCGGCATAGGCCAGGGCCGTGCCCCAGGTGTCCTTGCTGCCGAAGATGCGCCCCCAGGGCACCGGTGGGCGCACCATGTCCATT
>CAIUTH010000114.1 GCA_903902075.1 uncultured Alphaproteobacteria bacterium | reverse complement strand
CGGCCTGGCCGGCGCGCTGTCACCGCACCTGAAAGTCGGCGATGTGGTGATCGCCGAAAAGGTCATGACCGGCGCGGAAAGCTGGGATTGCCATGCCGGATGGCGCAACCGGCTGGTGTCGCGTCTGCCGGATGCCCATCAGGGCACGCTGTTCGGCAGCGACGTTATTATCGAAAGGGCCGATACCAAGTCCGGCCTGCATGAAGCCACCGGCGCGCTGGCGGTGGACATGGAATCCCAGATTGCCGCCCGTTTCGCGCACTTACGCAACCTGCCGCTGGCAGGGCTGCGCATCATTTCGGATGATGCAACCCATGTGCTGCCACCGGCGGCGCTGGTCGCGATGAAGCCGGACGGCGGCATCGCCATCGGGCGGGTGCTGGGGTCGTTGCTCAGAAAACCAAATCAGGTGCCGGCGCTGATCCGCACGGCACGGGCGTCCAATAAGGCGTTCGCGGAACTACTCCGCTGCCTCGACCTCTGTGGTGTTGGAATTGCCGGCCTTGATCTGTGACATCTTGTGCTCGACATGACGCGAGAATGTGAACTCGGCCGGACGCTGGTTTGACAGGTCGATTTCCGGCGCCATCGGACCGTCGGTCCGGATGCCCTTCATCAGGATCGGCAGCATCTTGAGCGGATGCTTGATCGCGTCGGTGGCGGCGGTGCCTTCGAAGCCGCAATGCACCATGCAGTTGGCGCATTTCTCATACTTGCCGACGCCGTACTTTTCCCATTCGGTGCCTTCCATCAGTTCCTGGAAGGTCGCGGCATAGCCCTCGCCGAGCAGGTAGCAGGGCTTCTGCCAGCCGAACACAGTCAGCAGCGGCATGGACCAGGGCGTGCATTCATAGGTCTGGTTGCCCGCCAGGAAGTCCATGAACAGGCTGGAATTGGTGAACTCCCAGTTCTTGCCGCCATTGCCGCGGCTCAGAATGTCGCGGAACATCTTCTTGGTCCGTTCGCGGTTCAGGAAGTGCTGCTGGTCGGGCGCGCGCTCATAGGCATAGCCCGGCGACACGGTCATGCCGTCAACGCCCATCGCCATCATCTCGTCGAAGAACTTGGCGGTGCGTTCCGGGTCGGTGCCGTCGAACAGGGTGCAGTTGATCTGGGTGCGGAAGCCCTTGGACTTGGCCAGCTTGATGGCTGCAATGGCGCGGTCATAGGTGCCGTCCTGGCACACCGACTTGTCGTGCATGCCCTTGTCGCCGTCCAGGTGGATGGACCAGGTGAAATTCGGGTGCGGCTTGTACTGGTCGATCTTCTTGGCCAGCAGGAGCGCGTTGGTGCACAGGATGACGAACTTGTCGCGCGCGATATAGCCTTCCACGATCTTGGCCATGTCGCGGTGAAGCAGGGGCTCGCCGCCGGCGATGGAGACGGCGGGGGCGCCGCAATCGTCGATCGCCTGCATGCACTGCTCATAGGACATGCGCTGATTCAAAATCTCGTCGGGATAATCGATCTTGCCGCAGCCGGCACAGGCCAGGTTGCAGCGGAACAGCGGCTCCAGCATCAGCACCAGCGGGTACTTCTTGCCCGACAGCTGCTTCTTGACGACATAGGCGCCGATCTTGGCGGCCTGGCGGAAGGGAAGTCCCATAGCTTTAAGCCCTCAATTCGGCGGGAAGACGGAACTCGATATGTTCCTTCTTGCCGTCCATCTGTTCCACTTCCACGTCTTCGATCTCGCCCAGGGCTTCGATCACGTGGCGCACCAGTTCTTCGGGGGCGGACGCGCCGGCAGTCAGGCCGACCACTTCCTTGCCGCGCACCCATTCCGCCTTCAGCTCGCTGCCGTCATTGATCAGGTAGGACGGAATGCCTTCTTCCAGGCCGATCTCGCGCAAGCGGTTGGAGTTGGAGCTGTTGGCCGCGCCCACCACCAGGATCACATCCGCGATCTTGGCCAGTTCCCGCACCGAAGTCTGGCGGTTCTGGGTCGCGTAGCAGATGTCGGAGGTTTCGGGGCCTACGATGTCGCTGAAGCGCTTCTTCAGGGCGACGATGATGCCCTTGGTGTCGTCGATGGAAAGGGTGGTCTGGGTGATGTAGGCGACCGGGGTTTCCGGCGGGATGGCCAGGGTGGCGACATCGGCCTCGTTCTGCACCAGGGTCACCGGCGCGCCGACCTGGCCCATGGTGCCCTCGACTTCGGGATGGCCGGCATGGCCGATCAGGATCAGGGTGCGGCCGTGGGCGACATAACGCTTGCCCTGGTTGTGCACCTTGGAAACCAGCGGGCATGTGGCGTCCAGAACCGGCAGCCCGCGGGCTGCTGCGGTCTTCACCACCGACTGGGGCACGCCATGGGCGCTGAATACGGTGACGGCGCCTTCGGGCACTTCGTCCAGTTCTTCGACAAAGCGGGCGCCCTTGTTCTTGAGCGTGTCCACGACATGCTTGTTGTGCACGATCTCGTGGCGCACATAGACGGGCTCACCATACTTATCGAGCGCCTTTTCCACGATATCGATGGCGCGCACGACACCGGCACAGAAGCCGCGCGGCTGGGCAAGAATGACTCGCATGTCGGTCCCTAGTTCAGGGGTGGAAGGTGGCCGCCCCGGCTACCCTTTACGGCGCTGCAACATAGCCATTTTCGCCTTTCGGGATAGGGGGTGCAACCCTTTCGAAGACATGGATAACAGCCCCCCGAAAGGGGGGCGGTGAAATGTAACGGGAACTCGCTGGAAACCGGCTGGCAAGCCGGGCAGTTTCGGGGCTAAAAGCGGTCCGAACCGGGGGCCAAAATCGTGTCAGACAGCGTTATCCAGACCGCCAGGGCGGCTGTTTCCCAGCTGGCCCCGGCCATCGCCGCCAGCGCCAAGCTGGTGGATGCCAGCCTGGATGCGGTCCTGCCCCAGCCCTCGGGGCGCCAAGCCCGGGTCCAGGAGGCCATGCGCTATGCCATCATGGCGGGGGGCAAGCGGCTGCGGCCCTTCCTGGTGCTGCATTCGGCCCGGCTGTTCAGTGTAGATGATTCGCGCAGCCTTCGGGTCGGCGCGGCGATAGAGGCGCTGCATACCTACTCCCTGGTGCATGACGATCTGCCCTGCATGGACGATGACGATTTGCGCCGCGGCCGTCCCACCACCCATATCGCCTTCGACGAGATGACGGCGGTGCTGGCGGGCGATGCGCTGCTCACCATCGCCTTCGAGGTCCTGGCCGACGCCCGCACCCATCCGAGCGCCGATGTGCGCTGCGCGCTGATCGCGCGGCTGGCCGAAGCTTCAGGCCATAGCGGCATGATCGGGGGCCAGATCATCGACATGCTGGCCGACAAGAGCTTCGGCGTCGAAGACGTGATCGACCTGCAGCGGCGCAAGACCGGCCAGCTGTTTGAATTCTCATGCGAGGCCGGACCCATCCTGGGCCAGGCGGATGCCGAGACCCGCGCCCGGCTGAAAGCCTATGCCGAGGATATGGGCGTGGTGTTCCAGATCACCGACGACCTGCTGGACGTGACGTCCACGGCCGAAAAAACCGGCAAGGCGGTCGGCAAGGATGCCGACATGGGCAAGCAGACCCTGGTCACCTTGCTGGGCCTGGACGGTGCGCGTGCCGAAGCGGAAAGGCGCGCCCGCCGCGCCGTCGAAGCCCTGGGGCACTATGCCGCCAAGGCGCCAGAATTGTCGGCCCTGCCATTTTTCCTGTTGGACCGGGACGCATAGGTCTCCTGCCGGAACTGCGACACCTCGCGACATCTGTTTGCTGGACCGGATCGGGGCGAAAAGCCAAGAATAGGGCGAATTTTTACCCCATTGTTCGGGTCCCATTCAGCTTTCGTGCGTTAGACCGGAGGCAAAGGAGATTTCGATGAACCCTATTTTGAAGTCCGTTTCGCTGGGCCTGATGCTGGCCGCCGCCCCCGTCTTGACCGCGTTCCCGATTTCCGCCGCCCAGGCCCAGGCCGCCGACCCGTCGGTGGCGCAGGTGCAGGGTTTCTATGACGTCCTGACGGCGTCGATGAAGGCCGGCGGCACGGCCAAGTCGCGCTATGACAAGCTCAAGCCCGCGGTGGAAAAGGCCTTCGATCTTCCGGCCATGACCGCCACGGCTATCGGCCCCACATGGGCCGGCCTTTCGGATGCCGACAAGAAGGCGCTGATCGATGCCTTCAGCCGCATGACCATCGCCAACTATGCCAAGAGCTTCGATTCCTATGGCGGCGAGAAGTTCATCGTTGATCCGGCCTCGGTGACGCGCGGCAGCGACCATTTCGTGAAAAGCACGATGAAGAGCGCCAACGACACCATCGCCTTCAATTACCGCCTGCATCAGGTGGGCTCGGACTGGAAGGTCACGGATGTATATCTGGCCGGCAATATCAGCCAGATGGCCCAGAAGCGGTCCGACTTCGCCGCCACTTTGGCGAGCGGTGGTCCGCAAGCGCTAGCCAAGCGCATTAACGCTTTGACGGATCAGATGCTCGGTTAGATCGAGCCTAAACGGCCTGCCGCGCCGCTTCGCGGCTTGGCGTTCGGCGGGCGAAAGGTCCACTGGACCTTTCGCTGATCCGCCTCACACTTCCGGATCGTTGAACTGAAGGCTGTGCTGCGGCGCGCCGAGCAATGCTGGCGACAGGAACAGCGTGGTCGCCAGCACCCAGCCCAGCGAGATCATCAGCAGCTCGCCCATGCTGGCGGTGCCTGGATGAATGCTGAGCCACAGGGTGCCGAAGCCTGAAGCCGTGGTGGCGGCCGAGAAGATCACCGCGCGGGTCAGGCTGGACGCCAGGAAGCAGCGCTGGCCGTGGCGCCAGGCCACCACGAAATAGATGTTGAACGCCACCCCGATGCCCAGCAGC
This sequence comes from uncultured Alphaproteobacteria bacterium, assembly GCA_903902075.1. GTDB lineage: Bacteria > Pseudomonadota > Alphaproteobacteria > Micropepsales > Micropepsaceae > Rhizomicrobium. Next base: position 32,439 of record CAIUTH010000114.1, on the reverse strand, counting down.
AGCGGCAGGGCGATGACATTGGCGAAGTTCAGCCGCAGCCCCAGCACCACGCAGGTCGCCAAGGTCAGCAGGCCCGACAGCACCAGCGGCGCCAGGGTCATGAGCACGTCATGGACGCTGCGCAGCACCAGCACCAGCAGGATAATGATGACGATGAAGGACAGCACGCCGGCTTCGGCAAAGGCGCCCACGATGGTCTTGCCGGATTCGCGGATCGAGATGGGCGCGCCGGTGGCCTGGGGCGCCACGCTCAGCACCTGATCGGAGAAAGCCGACAAGGAGGCGGGCGTGCCGCTTGTGTCCTTGGGGAAAACCTGGATGCGGGCGGTGCCATCGGGCGCAACCCAATTGGCGCGGAACTCGGCCGGCATGGTCTGGATCGAGACGGGTGCGGCTTTCAGCGAATCCGAAACCTGCGCCAGCATGGTCTTGAGGCCGGGCACAAAGGCTTCGCGGGCGCGGCCCAACGCGCCCGGTCCGGCTTTCACCGTCGCGTCCAGCGCATCGGCGAGGCGGCGCGCATCCTGCGCCGGCTTGTCCTGTTTGCCGCTTGCCGCGTCGCGCAGCTTTTGCGCCGTGGTCTTGAAGGCGGCCATAGTCTGGGCATCGCTGGGCGGTGCTGCGACTTCAAACGGATTGATGGTGGCATCCAGCAGGGTATTGGCGTCGGCGATCAGTGCCAGCTTTTCCGTTTGCTGATCGGGAACGAAGCTGGACAAGGTCAGCGTTTCGCCCACAAGCGGTTCCTGGCGGATGCGGGCGGCAACTGAATCCGCGTCGGTCATCGACAAGGCCTGTACGTCGATGGTGTTGGGCGAGGTCAGGGGATTCTTCATCAGGTCGAACAATGTCGACACCGACTCCACCTTGGGACTGCGCAGGTCCAGCGGATTGGAATCGAATTGCACAAAGGCCATCAGCCCCAGAGATACGACACCCAGGCCTGCCGCGATGCGCAGCACGTTCTTGCGGTGCTTTGTCATGAAATCGTCCAGGCGGCCCAGGCTCTTGAAACCGACATCCTCGAATTCGCCCGGCGGATTGAGCTCCATGATCAGCGCCGGCAGCATGGTGATCGAGAGCAGGAAGGCCACGATCATGCCGATGCCGGCGACCTTTCCCAGTTCGGCGACGCCGGTATAGGTGGTGGGCAGGAACGAGAAGAAACCGGCGGCGGTGGCGGCAGCGGCCAGGGCAAGGGGAGTGCCCGCGCCGCGCCCGGTGGCGGCCAGCGACCGCATCAGATCATCGTCGCGGTGGCGTTCGCTGCGATAGCGCACCGAGAACTGGATGCCGAAATCCACGCCCAATCCCACGAACAGCGCGATGAAGGCGATGGAGATGATGTTGAACACGCCCACCGCCAGCAGGCCCAGGCCCATTGTGATGGCCAGGCCCACGAACAGGGTGACCAGGATGGCGAAGATGATCTTTAAGCTGCGCAGCGCCAGCCACAGGGTCAGCAGCACCCCGCCCATCATGGCGCCCACCATCAGCCCGGCCCGGTCGGTCAGGGTGGCGAACTCTTCATCCGACAGCGGCACCGGGCCGGTCAGGCGCAGACGCACGCCATGCTCGGGCGTGATGTTCAGTGCTTTGGCTTCGGCGCGGATGCGGTCGTTCGCTTCCAGTCCCGGCTCCAGCGCATTGAAGTCCAGCCGCGGCTTGACCTCGATGAAGCGGCGGATTTCCTCCAGCCTGGGCTTGGTGCCGGTGATCAGCGATCGCCAGGACATGAAGTCCGTCTTGCCACGGGCGGCGGCATCGAACACTTCGGCGAAGCGCGCCATCGGCTTGTCGATGTCGGCCAGGCTGGCCTGGCCCGCACCAATGCCCAGCAGCACCGTGTCCAGGTTGGTCATGATCCCGCGCAATGAAGGATCAGCCGCCAGCCCGCCCAGGAAAGGCTGGGCCTTGATCAATTGCTGGGTGGTGTCCTGCACTTCCTTGAGCGAAAGGAACAGCAGGCCATTCTGGTTGAAGAAGGCCCCGTCGGGACGTTCCACGCGATTGAACAGGGTCTTGTTGGACTTCAGCTTTTCGGTCAGGCGCGCGGCGGCGGATTCGGCCAGTTCCGGGGTGGCGCCGTCGAGCACCACCAGGGTCAGGTTGCTTTGCTGCGGGAAGGCGGCGTCGAAGCGCGCCTGCTTCATGCGCCAGCCTACCTTGGCATCGATCAGCTGCTCGCTGTCGGTGTTCATGGCGAAATTCTGGGTCGTGTACCAGCCCGCGCCGCCCGCCAGAAGCAGGCTGGCAGCGATCACGGCCCAGGGCCAACGGCAGCAAAAAGCGACAATGCGCTCCACGATTGTCATGGCCGGTTTAGAGCATTTTCCGCCTGCCGATAAAAGCCGTTGCTTTCTGTGGTCTTGGCCGCAGGCGCGGCATGGCTTAAACAATGGGCAACCGGAGATCCCCATGAGCCATCCTGAACTGCTGCGGCTGCGAGACAGTATCGACAATATCGATGCGGCGCTGATTCACATGCTGGCGGAACGATTCAAGTGCACCCAGGCGGTGGGCGAGTTCAAGGCGACCCACGCCCTGCCGCCGGCCGATCCGGCGCGCGAGGCCGCCCAGATCGCGCGGCTGCGCAAGCTGGCCACCGACGCCAAGCTGGACCCGGATTTCGCGGAGAAGTTCCTTGGCTTCATTGTCAAGGAAGTGATCCGCCATCACGAGGCGATTGCCAAAAGCCGGGCATAACGCTCAGGATCAATTTCCCGACCGCTGATGGAGGTTTCCGTGAAAAATTATCTCGGAATTTATATTGGGCGAATGGAGCCGGGCGAGCGTCCCGACCAGGCAACGATGGTGCGCGGCATGACGGCCTGGCACAAATGGATGGCCGACCATGCAGCGTCGGTGGTGACGTCCGGCGGACCTTTGGGCAAGACCAAGAAGATCGGAAATGATGGCATCGCCGACATCCGCAACCGCATGACCGGATACATCATCGTGCAGGCCGACAGCCATGAGGCGGCCGCGAAACTCTTTGAGGGCCATCCCCACTTCTCCATTTTTCCCGGCGACAGTGTCGAGGTGATGGAGTGTCTGCCGATCCCGTCCTTGCCGTGAAATAAAAAAGGGCGCCGTGAGGCGCCCTTTTTGTTTGAAGCGTTTGGCCGATCAGAACGCCAGCGGCTTGGCGTGTTTCACTTGCGGCAGCTTGGCGACAGCTTCGGCCACCGCGGCCGGCACCGGTCCGTCCACTTCGATCAGGGCGATGGCGTCCTGTCCCGGCGCGCTGCGGCCCAAGGTGAAGTTGGCGATGTTGACCTTGGCATCGCCCAGGATGGTGCCAAGCTTGCCGATGAAGCCCGGCTTGTCCTCGTTGACGATATAGAACATGTGCGGCGCGAACTCGGCGTCCAGGCCGATGTCCTTGATCTGGATCAGGCGCGGGCGGCCGTCGGAGAAGACGGTGCCGGCGACGCGGCGGGTGGAACCGTCGCTCATGCTCACCACCAGCTTGATATAGCCTTCATAAACGCCCTGGGCGTCGCGGCGGGTCTCGCTGACCTTGATGCCGCGTTCCTTGGCGATCACCGGCGCATTGACCATGTTCACTTCCGAGAGCATCGGCTTGAGCATGCCCGCCAGCGCCGCCTGGGTCAGTGCGCGGGTGTTGAGCATGGAGGGCGTACCTTCATAGACAATCTCCACGCCGGTCAGGCTGGTGCCGGTGAGCTGGCCCGCAAAGGAACCCAGCTTTTCGGCGAGTGAAATCCACGGGCGCACCTTCTGCGCCTCGCTGGCCGAGATGGACGGCATGTTCAACGCATTGGTGATGGCGCCGGTCAGCAGGTAATCGGAAATCTGTTCGGCCACCTGCAGGGCGACATTTTCCTGCGCCTCGGTGGTGGAGGCGCCCAGGTGCGGCGTGGCCACGACTTTTTCGTTGCCAAACAGGATGTTTTCCTTGGCCGGTTCAACCTCGAACACGTCCAGCGCCGCGCCGGCGACATGGCCATTGTCGATCGCCGCCTTCAGCGCGTTTTCATCGATCAAGCCGCCGCGGGCACAATTGATGATGCGCACGCCTTTCTTGGTCTTGGCCAGCGCGTCAGCCGACAGGATGTTCTTGGTTTCCGGCGTCATCGGCACATGCAGGGTGATGAAGTCGGCGCGGGCCAGAAGGTCGTTCAGCTCCACCTTCTCGACGCCCAGGTCGTTGGCGCGTTCCTGCGACAAATAGGGGTCGAACGCGATGACGCGCATCTTCAGGCCCTTGGCGCGGTCGGCGACGATGGAGCCGATATTGCCTGCGCCGATCAGGCCAAGAACCTTGCCGGTGATCTCCACGCCCATGAAGCGGTTCTTTTCCCACTTGCCGGCCTGGGTCGAGGCGTTGGCCGCCGGCAGTTCGCGCGCCAGCGCCAGCATCAGCGAGATGGCATGTTCGGCGGTGGTGATGGAATTGCCGAAGGGCGTGTTCATCACGATCACGCCGGCGGCGGTGGCGGCGGGGATGTCCACATTGTCCACGCCGATGCCGGCGCGGCCCACGACCTTCAAGTTCTTGGCGGCCTTCAGCACATCGGCGGTCAGCTTGGTGGCCGAGCGGATGGCGATGCCGTCATACTGGTCGACGATCTTGAGCAGTTCTTCCTTGGACAGGCCGGTCTTCACATCGGCATCCACGCCGCGTTCCTTGAAGATGGCGACGGCGGCGGGGCTGAGCTTGTCGGCGATCAGGACCTTGGGCATGGGGATATCCTTCAATTGAGGGCGGAGGCGCCGGCGGCGCCCACATAGATGGGACGGGATTTGAGCAGGGCTTCGGTCAGGCCGATGGGGTTGGTGCGGTCGACACGGTGGAGGTCGAACACCAGGCCGGGGACCTGCACCTGGGCGGCGTCCTCAATGGCCTTGATCAGCGACTTCCAGTCGCCGCTGGTGTCCATTTCGATGCCGACCAGCGGATGGCGCTCGCCGGGACGATCGTCAAAACCGACCTTGACCATCCAGGCGGACACCACGTCGGGCCGGGTCCCGAACACCGAGGCCAGCGCCTCCACCAGTGCCGTGGGATATTCCTCTTCAATGGTATATTGCGGGATGCCGGCGCCCGGACCGTCCAGCAGCTGCAGGATCTGCTGCGCCGACAATTCCTTGCCATACTCGGAAGCGGGGTTGAGGATCACCGGCGCGCCGCGCGTGATGTCCAGAAGATCGCGGCCCCGGATGCTGAGAAACTTCGTCTCCTGCTTCACGAATTCCTGCATCCGCGGCAGGGATGAAAAGACCGGCAGATATTGCGCGCCGTCCTTCAGGCCCGTGATCAGGTTCAGCTTGCCGCCATCCGACAGGGAAAAAACCTCGGCGGCATTTTCCTTGCCTTCGGCGGTGCCCATCACCAGCAGGTCGCTTTCCAGCAACAGGCGATAAAAGTCCGGTCCGGCGGCGGGATCCTTCGCCGCCTTGACCAGAGCCTGTTCCAGTTCGTTTTCGGAAATGAACGGCATGGGAAACTCCGTTGACGGGCGATCAGCCTTTGACTTTCGCGAAAGCCCAGTCCAGCCAGGGCGTCACCGCTTCAATGTCGGCCTTGTCCACCGTGGCGCCGCACCAGATGCGCAGGCCCGCGGGGGCTGCGCGATACCCGGCGATGTCGAACGCAACGCCTTCCTTGTCGAGCAGGGACGTCATCTTCTTGATCATGTCCTGCTTGGCCTCGTCGTCCAGGGCGGTAAAGGCCGGATCGGTGACGGCGATGCAGACGCTGGTGTTGGAGCGGATGGACGCATCCCTGGCCAGGAAGCCGGCCCAGTTCGAGTTCGCGACCCACTTTTCCAGCACGTGCAGATTGTCGTTGGAGCGGCCGATCAACGCCTTCAGGCCGCCCAGGCTTTCGGCCCAGGTTAGGGCGTCCAGATAATCTTCCACCGCCACCATGGAAGGGGTGTTGATGGTCTCGCCTTCGAAAATGCCGTCCACGATCTTGCCGCCCTTGGTCATGCGGAAGATTTTCGGCAGCGGCCAGGGCGGCGTGTAGGATTCGAGACGCGCCACGGCGCGTGGGGACAAGATCAGGATGCCGTGCGCGGCTTCGCCGCCCAGCACCTTCTGCCAGCTGAAGGTGGTGACATCCAGCTTGTCCCAGGGCAGGTCCATCGCAAAGGCGGCGCTGGTGGCGTCGCAGATGGTCAGGCCTTCGCGGCTGGCGGGAATCCAGTCGCCATTGGGTACCTTCACGCCGCTGGTGGTGCCGTTCCACACGAACACCGCGTCATGCGAGGGGTCATACTGCTTGAGATCGGGAATTTCGCCGTAAGGCGCCTTGAAGACGCGCGCGTCCTTCAGCTTCAGCTGCTTGACCGTGTCGGTGACCCAGTCCTCGGAAAAACTTTCCCACGCGAACAGGTCGACGGGACGTGCGCCCAGCATGGACCACAGCGTCATTTCGACGGCGCCCGTGTCGGACGCCGGCACGATGCCGAGGCGATAGTCAGCAGGCACGCCCAGCAGCTTCTTGGTGCGCTCGATCGCGTCCTTCAGCTTGGCTTTGCCGGGCTTGGAGCGGTGGGAGCGTCCCACCAGTGCGCCCTTGAGGGCTTCGGGTGTCCATCCGGGGCGCTTGGCGCAGGGGCCGGAGGAAAAAAAAGGCCGTGCGGGACGCACAGCCGGAATAACTACGTCAGTCATCGCGGTTCATTCCTTCCAGAATGATAGCACCTCGTTGGGGAGGTGTGGCCCGCCGCCGATATAGGCGCGCATGTACCCCGCGTCAACGCAAAGATTCGCAAAAAGACTGCAGGGAACAGTGCGGCCTGTTGATGCGTTGTCGAAAAGCCGAAAAATGTCAGGAACTTCCATGGCTTCCGTTTCCGCCGACAATGCCGCCAAGCCCCGCAGGGCGCCGCCCGCGCTTAATCTGCCGATGGACCAGGTTGCGTTCATCATCGTCAAGGCGCGCGAATATGACGTGAAGGAAGAAGACAGCGATCCCGATGAGGGCTCCAATCCGGCCGATGACGGACAGACCGATGTCCTGATCAACAAGGCCGATGATCCGGTACGCGAAGAGTTGCTGGGCGCAATTCGCAGCCTGAATGATGACGAACGCATCAAGCTGGTGGCGCTGGCCTGGTTGGGCCGCGGCACCTATGACATCGATGAATGGAAAGAGGCGGTCGCAACCGCGAAAACCGAACATTCACGACGCACCGCGGAGTATCTGCTCAATCTGCCGCTCCTGGGCGATTACCTGGAAGACGGCCTGGCCATGTTCGACGAAGGCATTGTCGATGACGCCGACAAGACCGAAGGCGTGGACGGCGAGAATGCGCCGCTGGGAAACATGAAAGACAAGCCGGCTCGCCAGTAACCTCGCACGTCATCTCCCGCGCATGCGGGCGATTCAATTTCTTGAAAAGAAAATGGATGGCCCGGACAAGCCGGGCCATGACAGAATGAGTTTAAACTTCGATTTCACCCGTCAGGTACAGCGCGCAGGTGCCCTGGATAATGGTGCGTGCGCCGTCGTCGGTGCACTGGAGGTCGCCGCCGCGCGCCGATGCCTGGCGCGCCTTCAAGCTCTTCTTGCCAAGCCGCCTGGCCCAGAACGGCGTCAGCGCGCAATGGGCCGAGCCGGTGACCGGATCTTCCGGCACCCCGTAATGTGGCGCGAAGAAGCGCGAAACCATGTCATAAGGTTGGCCGCCGCCGGCCGCGGTGGCCAGCACCGAGCCGGCACCAACCTGCAGCGCGACCTGTTCCAGATCGGCTTTCAACTCCAGTGCCTTCACCTGCTCCGGCGTATCCCACACTGCGATCAACGCCTTGGCGCCGGCGCCGCCCTTCGCGCTGATATGCAATTCTTTGGGCGGACTGCCTCCCAACGCCTTGCCCAGCGCTTCGGCAAAGCCGGCGGGCGGTGTGAAAGGTTCGCTGTCGGCAGAAGGCAGTGACATGACGTTGCCAGCGTCCCCGCGCGTCACCACCAGCTCGCCAGAGCGCGTGGCAAAGCGCACGTCGTTCAGTGCCGGTTCGATTTCGCAGAAGATGATCCAGGCGCTGGCCAGGGTGGCGTGGCCGCACAGATCCACTTCGCGGTTGGGCGCGAACCAGCGCAGGTCATAGGTACCCGCACCGGTTTTCACGAAGAAAGCGGTTTCCGCGACATTGTTCTCGGCCGCGATGCGCAGCATCAAGTCCGCATCCAGCCAGCGTTCCAGCGGCACGATGGCCGCGGGATTGCCTTCCAGCGGTTTGCTGGCGAACGCGTCCACCTGCCAGATCTTGAGCTTCATGGCTTTCTCCTCAATTCAGGACAAAGCCTAGCGCGCCCGGGGATGCGCAGAAGCGCTATCCCTGCATGATGGCTATGCCGGAGCGGGAAGAGCGGCTGTGTTCATCGCCGCCTTCATGCCGCGCTGGAGCTTTTCGAACGCCCGCACCTCGATCTGGCGCACCCGTTCACGGGAAACGCCATATTTCTGCGACAGCTCTTCCAAGGTGGCCGGTTCGTCCTGCAAGCGACGGGCCTGGATGATGTCGCGTTCGCGGTCGGTCAGGTCCTTCATGGCGCCGGTCAGCAGCGCATGGCGGTTGCCCATTTCCTCGCGCTCGGCCAGGCGGGTTTCCTGGTCGGCGGTATCGTCCGCCAGCCAGTCCTGCCATTCGCTTTCGCCGTCCGAGCGCAGCGGCGCGTTCAGCGAGGCATCGCCCCCCGACAGGCGGCGGTTCATGTCCGTCACTTCGGTCGCGGTGACGCCCAGCTGGTCCGACAGGGTCGCCAGATGTTCGGGCGTCAGATCGCCCTCCTCGATGGCGCCGATATTGTTCTTGGCCTTGCGCAGGTTGAAGAACAGCTTCTTCTGGGCCGCGGTGGTGCCCATCTTCACCATCGACCAGGAACGCAGCACATATTCCTGGATCGAGGCGCGAATCCACCACATGGCATAGGTGGCCAGGCGGAAGCCGCGATCGGGATCGAAGCGTTTGACCGCCTGCATCAGCCCGACATTGCCTTCGGAGACGATTTCGGAAACCGGCAGGCCATAGCCGCGGTAACCCATGGCGATCTTGGCGACCAGGCGCAGATGGGAGGTGACCAGGCGGCGCGCGGCCTCCGGGTCTTCATGTTCCTTCCACCGCTTGGCGAACATGTATTCGTCTTCAGGCGTCAGCAGCGGAAACTTGCGGATCTCCGTGAGATACCGCGACAGACCAGCTTCACCCGACAGGGCGGGAAGACCACGACCACTCATAATTCCCCCTTATCCGGGCGTAAAAAATGATAACGCCTGAACGCCCCGACAGTTGAGAGGAGATAAGCAGGCTTAAGGCTTATTCAATCCCCGAAGGGCGGCAACAAGTTCCGCGAAATCCGCAGGCCAGGGGGCCTCGAAACGCAAGGTCTTGTGCAGGCTAGGGTGCTGGAATCCCAGCACAAAAGCATGCAGCGCCTGGCGGGGGAAATCCGCTGCCACTGTAAACGCATTGGTCTCGGCGTCCGTCCGGCCCCGGGGCGGGGTGCGGGCGCGGCCATATTGGGGATCGCCGATCAGGGGATGGCCCAGATGGGTGAGATGGACGCGGATCTGGTGGGTGCGCCCGGTTTCCAGGCGGCATTCGATCAGCGAGGCGAAGGGCCGTTCAACCGGCCCGAATTTTTCCAGCACCTGATAGCGCGTCGCCGCCTTCTTGCCGCCTGCACGCAGCACGCTCATGCGCTTGCGGTCGAACGGGCTGCGGCCGATCTGGCTTTCGATCCGCCCGGTGGAATCGCGCGGCGCGCCCCACACCACGGCGTTATAGGCGCGCTCGATGGTGTGGTTGGCGAATTGCTTGGCCAGGCTGGCCATGGCGCGTTCGGTCTTGGCGGCAACCAGCAGGCCCGAAGTGTCCTTGTCCAGCCGGTGCACGATGCCGGGCCGCGCCTCGCCGCCGATGGACAACATGCCCGGCCCGCAATGGCCGATCAGGGCGTTTACGAGTGTTCCGTCGGGATTGCCGGCGGCAGGATGCACCACCAGCCCGGCGGGCTTGTTGATGACGATCAGCTCCTTGTCCTCGTAAATCACCTCCAGCGGGATATCCTGGCCCTGCGGAATGGCGGGCGCGGTCGGCGGTATGGTCACGGTGAAGGCATCGCCCGGTTTGACCCGGTGGTTGGCGTCTTTTATCGTCTTTTCGCCCAACAACACCGCCCCGCCTTCCAGCAGCTGCTGAAGGCGCGAGCGGGAAAAATCGGGCAGGGCGGCGGCCAGGAAACGGTCCAGCCGCCAGCCCGCATGCGCGTCCTCCGCAAGCGCGGTGCGCGCTTCCTGGGAGAGTTTCGTGCCGGATTCCGTATCGGACATGCCTGAACCATCTTCGCGAGCAGCGACAAGCCGCCGGATCGCATTGGTCCTCGTCATTATCATGAGCGGGCTCATTGTGCTGGCTCTTTTGGGGGTGGTCTGGGGCTTTATCCGCCAGAGCCAGGTCCTCATGGCGGCCCGCGCCCACAAGGCGGCGCCGGTCGCCGCGCCGGGCGCGGCCGCGGTCCTCACCCTGGCGCCGCGGGCACGCATCGTCTCGGCCAGCACCGATGCCGGCAAGCTGGTGCTGCATGTCCAGACCGCCACCGGCGGCGAGGTTGAGATCATCGACCTGGCCACCGGCAGACTGACGGCCCAAGTCAAAACCGCACCATGATGTCGGTGCTGATGCCACAGGAATTGCGGCGTCAGATACTGGAAGAAGCGCGCCTGGCCCATCCCGCTGAGTGCTGCGGTTTGCTGGAAGGCGCGCGAGAAGGCGGGCGCTTCCGCATCGCGGCCCTCTATCCGGCGCGCAACCTCAGCAGCGATCCGCACCGGTTCGAAATCGATCCGCGTGACAGGATCGCGGCGCAGCGGCGGGCGCGGGAACGGGCGGCGGCGGTGATCGGCTGTTACCATTCCCATCCGGATGGTCGGGCGATGCCATCCATCGCCGACCGCGCCGGTGCCGGCGAAGACGATTTTCTCTGGCTGATCGCAGGCGGCGAAGTGTTGAACGCGTTTGTCTATTCGCGCGGGGTGTTTACCGGCGCCGACTGGGTAACGTCGTCGGCGTAGCTTTGATATTCGCCGTCCCGGAACAGCACATCGTTGGAGCTGACCCGGTCCAGCACTTGGCCATTCTCGTCGGCAATCTCGATGATGCGGCCATTCAGTTCGCCGCCATGCAGCAGTCTTTCGCCCATGATCTCGCGGCCAGTGTTGATCGCTTCGTGGCGCGCCGCCCGCACATCGGCCAGTTCCTGGCCATCGTCATCGGTGCTGAGCGTGTCGCCCTGGCGAACATGGAAGAAATAGCGGGGCATGGCGGGTTAGCCTGTTGATTCAAAACCCTAACACCCCAAAGCGGCTGGCGTTCCGGTCCCGATTGCAAGGAGCGGGAACTTGCGGCTGGCGGCTTTGCCCCGCTATAAGCGCCGTCCCGCTGGCCCCCATCGTCTAGCGGTCAGGACGCGGCCCTCTCAAGGCTGAAACAGGGGTTCGATTCCCCTTGGGGGCACCAATTCATTTTGTGCGCAAAGCGCGCGAAATGAATGCCCAGCCCGCCGCGCGACAGCGACTTGAGGCGGGCGCGGCAGGGATAGAGTGCAGCCGATCAGTTGCCGCTGCGTGGCAATCTTTCATCATTCCGATGCTCAGCGCGCTCCCGTGAGCAGGTCCCCGGCGTAATAGGCCAAGCCTGCAGTGATCGCGCTGGCCGCCACATACGGCAGATAGCTTTGCGGATAATGCAGCCAGGCCAGGATCAGCGCCGGGTCAAGGCCGCCCAGTCTTGAGAAAGGCGACAGGAACCAGGCAAACACCAGGCCAGCGCCCGCGCCCGCCACGATCAGCGCGGCCCAGGTCACCAGATGCCGGCGCTGCCAGGTGAGGGGGTTGAGTCCGCGATCCATTGCCGGATCGTAGCACAGACAGATGCCACCCTGGCCTGCTTCAGAGTCAGAAACCCCCATACGCGGCAATCATATCCGTGGTAATGTGAAATCTTCCGGTGACAAGGGGCGCGCATGTCCTGCAAAATCCTTCTGGCGGCGCTGTTTTTCACATCCAGCCTGGCGATGGCGCAGGATGCGTCTTCCAACCATCCCGACGGCAGCGGCGATCCCGACGCCACCACTTGCCGGACGCCCCAGCCCTTGCCGTCCTCGCGCATGGTGGGTCCCAAAGTGTGCAAGACCAACAGCCAGTGAAAGCTGCTGCGCAAGAACGGCCAGGACATCAGTGCCGACGGCAGCCAGATCATCGCCGATCCCAAAAGCGGTGGCTCCAGCGTGACCTGCACCAGCGCGGGTGGCGGGGCCACCAACGGCGGCGCCGGCATGACGGTGTGCCGTTGAGCGCGCCACGGATTTTTGTGGTCTGCGCCTTGCTGGCGTTGCCGGCTGCGGCGCAGGAGGTGCCCAGGTCACTGGCGGCTCCCACCGAAAACGTAACGGTCAGCGTCATCAAGGATGGCGAGGCCGCAATCACCAAGTATGTAGAAGGCATGTCGGTGCCGACGCGGGTGGCCGGCAAGATGGCGCGCTGGAAGGATGGCATATGTCCGATTGTGGTCGGCCTGCCGGCCGACGCAGCTAGGCGCATGGCCGGCAAGATCCGTGCGCTTGCGGCCAAAGTGGGTACACCGGTGAATCCCAAGGATTCCTGTCCCGGCAATGTGGAAGTGATTTTCACCGGCCAGCCCCAGGCGCTGCTGGACTATGTCCGCATCATGTATCCGGTGCTGCTGGGCTATTACGACAACAGCGCCCAGGCCGACAAGCTGGCCACTTCCACGCGTCCCATCCAGTCCTGGTACATTACCAAGACGTTGGACCTGCGCGGCAATGCGCAGGTGGATGGTGTGCGCAAGGGCGGCGGCGGTGTGCGGATCACCATGCCGGTTCCGGGTTATGCTTATGGCGGGCCGCCCATGGCGCTGCAGGTGCTGGAAATGAGCATGCCGGACGCCGCGCTGACCAATGTCACCTGCAGCCGGCTGGGCGACGGCCTTTCCAGCGCCCTCAGCAACGTCATGATTGTGGCGGACACCAGCAAGCTGGTCGGACGGGACGCGGAGAATGTCTATGACTATATCGCCGTGCTGGCGCTGGCGCAGATTGTTCCGCCGGATGCCTGCCAGCCCTTGCCCAGCATTCTGAACCTGTTCGCGCCCGGCTGCGGCGATGCGGTGCCGACCTCCGCAGACACCGCGTATCTGCGCGGGCTGTACAAGATAACAACCACCAACACATTCGCCAGTCAGCGCCGGGAACTGGATTATCAGATGAACCAGACGCTGAAGGCCAAGCCGTAATCAGCTGTCCCACAGGTTGGTGGAGAGATATTTCAGGCCGGAATCGCAGATCACCACCGCGATGGTCTTGCCTGCCAGATCGCCGGCCAGCAACTGCAATGCGGCGGCGACATTGGCGCCGGAGGAAAAGCCGCCGAAAATGCCTTCGCTCCGCGCCAGCAGGCGCGTCGCATCCCGCGCCGCATCGCCCGACACTTGCAGATAACCGTCCACCGGCACGTCTTTCAGGAAAATGAGATCGGCCATCGCATAGCCGCCGCCCTGGATCGGATGGTTCGGATTGGTGATTTTTTCGCCGGCCGCGGCGGCGGCGCCTTGTGGCTCCACCACATAACAGCGGATGGCAGCGTTACGCTCTTTCAGCGCCCTGGTAACGCCGGCATAGGTGCCGCCGGTGCCGATGAAATCCACGAAGACGTCCAGCGTGCCGCCGGTGGCATCCCATATCTCCGGTCCGGTGCCATGATAGTGCGACAGCCAGTTGCCGTCGCGCTGAAACTGGTCGGCGCGGAAGGCGTCGCGCTCGCGCGTCAGTTCGGCCGCCGCCTGTTCGACCAGTTCCAGGTCGCCGCCGGAAACTTCGCCTATCCGCGAATCCGGCAACTGGTCCACCAGCAAGACCTCGCCGCCGAGCGCCTTTATCATCCTTGCCCGTTCGGGTGAGTTGCCTTTCGACATCACCGCCACGAAGGGATAGCCCCGTACGGCGCAGATGATGGCAAGGCCCGTGCCGGTGTTGCCGGACGTCAACTCGACCACCGTCTGTCCGGGCTTGAGCATGCCGGCGCGTTCGGCTTCGGCGATGATGCCCTGGGCGGCGCGGTCTTTCTTGGAGAAGCCGGGATTGAGATATTCCAGCTTGGCCAGGATGGTACCCGTCACGCCGGCCTTCCGCGTCAGCCGGTCCAACTGGACCAGCGGCGTATTGCCGATCGCCTCCACGACGGAGTTCAGAACTCTGGACATGATGGGCCCTCAGCCGGCGGGAATCCCGGCAGCATAGGGGAATGGCGAGGCTTTCTAAACCGCTTGCAATTCCTGCTTCAGCCGGCGCGCCACGATGCGTTCCTCGCCCGGCCGCAGGGTGATGGCGCCCAGATCCAGCCCGTGATCGTTTGACAGGATGAAGATCGAAGGTTCTCCCGCCCGCAATTTTCGCACGACATCGGCCCTGGCGATGCCGTTTTTGGCCTCGTCCCAGCTCACCCGGATATGGGGCCAGCGGTTGAATATTTCCGGCAGGTACATCTCCGCCTTCACCCCCGGCACGGAGTTGGCGGCGGCGATGATCACGTTGGCGCGCCGTTCCCACGCCTGCCATTCCTTTTCGTGATCGCGGCTCAGGAAGGATTCTAGGGCGACCAGGATGCCCAGCATCTCTTCCTTGTTGACCTTCATGCCGCGCCCGATGGTGGCCGAGGTCGGGCTGTTGTTGGCGCGGGCGCCGGCGATCAGGTCGGCGCGGCCCAGAAGCAGGCCCGAGGATTGCGGCGCCATCAGCGCCTTGCCGCCTGAGAAGCACACCAGGTCGAAGCCCATCTTGATCCACTTGGAGACATTCTCCACCGGATGCACGTCGGCGGCGCAATCATTGAAGGTGGGGATGCCGACCTTCTTGCCGATCTCGACGAATTCGGCATCCTTTATCTCGCCATGCTTGTTGGCGTAATTCAGGAAGAACAGCATGGCGGTCTTTTCGTTGACGGCGCGTTCCAGTTCGGCGCGCGTCGTCACTTCCACCATCTTGACCCCGGTGTTGCGGATGGCATGGTCATACGGGAAGCGGTGGCTTTTCTGAACGATGACTTCGTTCTTCATGCCCGTCAGGTCGGGGATCTGGTTCACCTTCTGGCGGTCGGTGCCGGTCAGCACGCCTGCGGTGCCAAGGGTAAGGGCGGAGGCGGCGCCGGCCGTCACCATGGCGGCCTGCGAGCCCACCAGTTCGGCGATGCGCTTGCCCACCGCGTCATGCAGCTCGTCCACCTCGACAAAATATTGGGAGGCGTAGTTGATTGTCTCCATCACCTCCGGGCGCATCAGGGAACCGGAATGGGTGGTGTAGGTGCCGGCAGCGTTGATGAAAGGCCGGACCTTGAGCTCGGCCAGCAGATCGCGCTTTGGCACTGCCGCTGCGGCTGATCCGCCCGCCAGTGCGGTCAGGAATGCAGGCAGGCCGACCGCCCCTCCCAGAAAGTTTCTGCGACGCGTCGACATGTGCCTCTCCTTGGTTGACTGTTTTATTATGGGTCTTGCGCAACAATCACTGGCGCGCCATTGCGCACCTGGCCGCCGGGCTTTTGTGCCTTGGGCCTAGGTGCGTAATGCGGCCGGTCGAGTGTCTGGATGAAGTATTCCCGGCTGGGAAGACCATCCATCTCATGTTCCAGCGCGGGATAGGACGCTTCGGTGGTGCCGGGCGGCACATCCTGCGGCACGCGGCTGTCGGCGCCGCGGATCACCGCCTGCTTGATGCCTTCGAAGGCGGCCTTGCGCGCTTCTTCCTGCGCCAGCAGCGGAATATCCATCGGCCTGTCCGGATCCACCACATATGCCGATGACAGCCGGATGCGATAGGCGGACGAGATGCCGTCATAGCGGCCGGTTTTGGGATTGAGCATCCCGTCGGCATTGCGGCGCAGGGCGTAATACAGCGCCACGGCGTCTTCATGCTCGCGGGTGCCTTGCTGGCCGCCATCCTGGGCGAACGTGTTTTCGGCATAGAGATCGCGCCAGTTGCGGTAACCGGCGATCAGGCCCGTTGCCGAGAGCCCGTCGGCCGACATGTTCAGCCTGATCTTGCCATTGCTGAAATTGGCATCGCCGGTCTGGTCATAGAACCATGCGATGCGCGGAGCATGCAGGTGTTCGACCTGCTCGGTTTCCACCACGCCGTTGCGGATTTTCGCTTTCAGCCTGGTGTACTGCGCCGATTGCAGGATGCGATAGGAATAATCGGCGGCGACGCCGCCGCGCGCATCCTTGACGATGGTGTCGGGCGAAAAACCGATCTCCAGCACCGCGTCGCTGTCGTTGCGGGGGTCCTGATTGCCGGACATCCGCACCACCATGGTGTAGAGGCCTTCCTGCATCTTGTCGTTGGCGCGCAGGTCCAGGGTGGCATTGCCGCCGCCCCGCCAGGGCGCGTCGCAGCCCCAGGCGCGATACAGGTTGTTGTCGACGCCTTTTTCGCCGTCGGGACTGATGAAGTCGCCCACCTTGATCCTGCCGTCCAGGTTCAACCCATCGCCGATGCGGCTGGTCACTTGCGGCAGTCCCGGATCGTCGGTGGCCCAGGGATTCACATAGGTTTCGATACCGCGCTTGTAGCCGCGATAGGACATGGCGCGCGCCCAGATGTGGCGGCGAGTGAGCCCGGGTGTCTTGACCTTGTCCACGCCGGGCGGGGCGGTGACCCAGTCAATCTCCTGCTGCGAGCGCCATTTCTGGCGCGCGATGGCGGCGCGGGTCTGTTCGGGACTGGCCATGAAGACGGTGCTGCCATGTGGGCAATCCACGCCCGGCTCGACTTCGGCGCCGCGGCTGTAGTCGGAGCGGCCGCCATAGCGGAAGGCATATTCGTAGGCGCCGACCACAAAGCCGCGCGTCCAGGGCGCCGCGGTGGCTGGCATCGCGATGCCGGCCATGAGGCCCGCCAAGCCTGCGCAAACCATCAGACGCTGTTTCAGGACCATGACGTCTCCCGCCGCGATTTGAGTGGGACTGTTGCCCGTCGCTTTGCCGTCTTGCCGTGATGCTGTTTACTCCAAAAAAGGGCTCGGCGGTACCCCCGGACAGGGCCGGACAGGGGATTATGAAAGCAGGATTTCTCGCAGCGGCTGCCCTGGTTTTGCTGACGTGGCCGGCCGTCGGCCAGCCGGCGCTGGTGCCGCCGCATTTCCACCACCTGGCGCTGAATTCCACTGATCCGGAAGCGGCAATCGCCTTTTATGGGAAGCAGTTTCCCACCACGTCCCGCACAAGCTGGGAAGGCCAGCCGGCTTTGCTGTCGCCCAGCCATGTGATGATCGTGTTCCAGAAGGTGCGGGTTGCTCCGCCCGCCGATCCCGAGGCGACAGCCTATTGGCATTTCGGCTGGAGCGCCGCCGATTCGCGCGTCCCGCTGGAAACGTTCCGCGCCCGGAATTTGCTGGTGCCTTTCTACACCGGTGAGGCCGGCGATTTTGTCGGCATCAGCAGCGATACCTATCCCTATCCGCCCGGCGTGCCGGGGCGCACCCGTGCCCAGCTGGAAGAGGCCGCGGCGCAGAAGCTGGAGCCGCGCCGCCTCGGTGGCAACGGCTATATCGCCGGTCCCGATCGCGCCATCATCGAGTTCACCGGCAATGCACCGGAACGCTTCGACCATGTGCATATGTGGCAGGACGAGCCCAACTGCGCCCAGCTCTGGTACATGACCCATCTTCTGGCGACGCCGCGGCGCGGCTCAGCACCCATCAGCGAAGACAGTTGCAAGGTTGCGCGCGGCGCCGAACCTTCCTGGCCGTCGCTGGACAAGAAGGGTACCTATCGTTCGCCCACCGGCGGCGTCAGCTTCGATGACGTGGCGATGAACTGGTACAGTAACCAGAAGGACAAGCCGCTGGCGCCCACCGTTGGCCATCTGATGGATCATGTCAGCCTGAGTGTCGGCGACCTGGATGCTTGGATCCTCAAGCTGAAAGCCGAGGGCGTGGTCTTCCTGAAGCCGCTTCACCGCATCGGCAGCACCCGCGCGGTGATGATCCAGGGCCCCAGCCACGAGGCCATCGAGCTGGTCGAGGCCCATTAACCAAACGTGCATTCACCTTGTCGGGAACAAGCGGTGGCCCGGCCTGGTCAATGATGACATCGTTCACCGTCGAACGGGGCTGGATCAATGTGTATGACGTGCCGAGAGTTTTGGCCATGCCGGGGGGCGTGACCGATGCAGTTTAACGTCTCCTTCGACACCGCCAATTCGCCGGACCTGGGCACGCTGACCACGGCCGAGCAGCAGGCCATTCTGGCGACCATGAATGCGGCGGCCCAGATCTGGTCGCACTATCTCACTCCCAGCAATGTCACCATCGACATCAAGATCGCCATCGACAACCGGCTGTTCAGCGGCAATGTCCTGGCCGATGGCGGTCCCGATGCCTATGCCCTGACCGGCGCCACCTTCAACGGCAAGCCGGTCTATGACACGGGCACCGCCATCAAGCTGCGCGGCGGCGGCGACATAAACGGCGCCGCGCCCGAGATCGATGTCGGGCTGACGGTGGATTCGATCCGCAATTTCCTGTCGTTCAAGGCCGATGACAGTGCGACTGTGCCGGCCGGCCGCTACGACGCCCTGTCGGTCTTCCTGCACGAGATCGGTCACGGGCTGGGCATCATCGATACCGCCGATTTCGCCTCCTTTCCGGGCGTCGGCGTCTACGACACCTTCGTGCAGGCCGGAAAGTTCATCGGCGCCAATGCGGAAGCCGCGGCCGGTTTGCCGCTGGGCGTTCCGCTGGAAGCGGGAAGCCTGTCGCACATCAGCGAAACCAGTCCGTTTGGCGGCGACTTAATGTCCACCGCGATCACGTCCGGTACCAATGTCCATATATCCGCGCTGGATCTGGGCATCCTGCAGGATATCGGCGTGGCGGTGCGCCAGCCGACCGCCGGTGATGACGAAATATGGGCGCTGTATGGCGCCGACCTTCATCTGGGCGGCGGCAACGACATCGGCCATGCGGTGGCCGGTGGCTCGGTGATCTATGGCGAGGACGGCAACAACACGCTCTATGGCGACAAGGGCGCCGACACGCTGTATGGCGGCATCGGCAATGACGTCCTGATCGGTGGGGCCGGCAACGACAATTTGAATGGCGGCGCGGGCACCGACACCGCGGTTTATTCGGGGCTTGTCGTCAATTATCTGGTGACGCGCCTCTCGCCAAATTCTTTCCAGGTTCGCGATTTGCGTACCGGGACGCCGGACGGGATCGACGTGCTGACCGATGTCGAGAGCCTGAAATGGTCGGACGGCACGAGCATGAGCCTGGTGGCGCCGCAAAATCCCGTGGTGACTACGGCGGCGATTACGGCGCGGCAGAACCAGATCATGGCCCTGTCCAGCCTGTTCACGGTCAGCGATCCGGCCGGTCTGGCCATCACCAAATATCAGATACGCGACACCACGGCCGATCCGGCCAGCGGACATTTTGTGGTGAACGGCGTGGCGCAGGCTCCCGGTACCGTGATCGAGATCACGGCTGCGCAGCTGGCCCAGACCAGCTTCGTCACCGGTAGTGTCGGCGATGCGCTGGAGATACGCGCCTTTGACGGGGTGAACTGGAGCGCTGCCGACACGGCGAGCTGGTCGCCGTTCAATGTCAGCATCGCCGCCAACCGCGCGCCGGTCGTGACCACCGCGGCCATCACCGCGCAGAAGAATCAGGCCCTGGCGCTCTCCAGCCTGTTCACGGTCACCGACCCCGACGGTGACACGATCACCAGATACCAGCTCAAGGATACCAGCACCGATGCGGCCAGCGGCCATTTCGTGGTGAATGGCGTGGCGCAGGCCGCCGGCACGGTGATCGAGATCACCGCGGCGCAACTGGCCCAGACCAGCTTTGTCACCGGCACGGCGGCCGACAATCTCCAGGTCCGCGCATTCGATGGCACGACCTGGAGCGCGGCAGACAATGCGCAATGGTCGCCGTTTACGGTTTCGGTGCCCGCCAACCGAGCGCCCGTGGTGACCACCGGGCCCATCAGCGCCAGGAAGAACCAGTCATTTGCGCTGTCCAGCCTGTTCACGGTCAGCGACCCGGACGGCGACACGATCACCCGATATCAGCTGCGCGATACCAGCACCGATCCGGCCAGTGGGCGTTTCGTGGTGAACGGCGTGGCGCAAGCCGCGGGCTCGGTGATCGAGATCACCGCGGCGCAACTGGCCCAGACCAGCTTCGTCACCGGTAGTGTCGGCGATGCGCTGGAGATACGCGCCTTTGACGGGGTGAACTGGAGCGCTGCCGACAATGCGCCATGGTCGCCCTTCACGGTTTCAGTGGCAGCCAGCATCAACCGGGCGCCGACCGTCACGACCACGGGCATCATTGCCAAGAAGAACCAGACCCTGGCGCTGTCCAGCCTGTTCGCGGTCAGCGATGCCGACGGCGATACCATGACGAAATACCAGTTGAAGGACACCACGCCCAGCGCCGCCAGCGGCCACTTTGTGGTGGGCGGAGTGGCGCAGGCGGCGGGCGCGGTGATCGAGATAACGGCGGGACAGCTGGCCCAGACCAGCTTTGTCACCGGTACGGTGGGCGACAATCTGCAGATCCGCGCCTTTGACGGCACCGCCTGGAGCGCGCCGGACTTCGGCAGCTGGTCGCCCTTTACAGTGACGGTGCCCGCCAACCATGCGCCCGTGGTGGCCGTTCATGACATCACGGCGCAGGCCGGCAAGACACTGGCGGCATCGACCCTGTTCGCGGCCAGTGATCCCGATGGCGATGCCATCACCCAATATCAATTGTGGGACGGCACGGCCGGCGCCAGCAGCGGCCATTTTGTCGTGAATGGCGTGACGCAGGCCGCCAACACGGTAATCACCCTGCCTGCGGCGTCGCTGGCGCAGACCAGTTTCGTTACCGGCAGCACGGGCGATGTCCTGCAGGTACGCGCCTTTGACGGCAAAAGCTGGAGCGCGGCCGACGGCACCGTGTGGTCGGCAATCCACCTGACGGTGCGCTAGTTCAGCGGGCTTTAATTCAGTGGACCGGGCGCCTTGATGTAGCGGTCGCGGATGGCTTCCGCCGCCCAGAAGGCCAGCGCGCCCACCGTGCCGGTGGGGTTCTGCGCCGCGTTCTGCGGGAACGCGCTGGCACCCACCACGAACAGGTTCGAGACATCCCAGCTCTGCAGATACTTGTTCAGCGCGCTGGTTCTGGGATCGGAGCCCATCACCGCGCCGCCGGTATTGTGGGTGGTCTGATACGGCACCGCGTTCCAGCCGCTGCGCACCTTGCCGATGGTCAGGATCTTGGGGTTCAGCGAACGGGCGATCTTCTCGCATTGTTTGCTGACGTAATTCTGCATCTTGAGATCGTTTTCGGGGTAATCGAAGGTGATGCGCAGCAACGGCCGACCATAGCTGTCGGTGTAGGTGGGGTCCAGGTCCAGGTAATTCTCGCGGATGGCATAGCTGGAGCCGGAGCCGCCGATGCCCATCACGCGGCCGTAGGTCTTGGCGGTCGCCTCTTTCCATTTGGCGCCCCAGCGCGGCGTGCCGGGCGGGGTGGGGCGGGAATTGATTGGTCGCCCATTGCTTTCGCCCGAGCCGATGGTGGCGCCGCCCACGAAATCCAGGTTGGAATGGTCGAAGGCGTCGCCGTTGAAATCATGCGCCTGCATGGACAGCGCGCCCGCCCCGACGAAGGGATTGAAACGCTTGTCGTCAAAGATCATCGAAGCGCCGCCGCCGCCCGTCTGGTAACAGTAGTTGCGTCCCACCACGCCTTCACCGGTCTTGGGATCATAGGGTTTTCCGATGTTGGACAGGAACATCATGCGCACATTCATCAGCCCATAGCCGCACAGGATGATGATGTCGCCCGGCTGTTCATATTCCACGCCGGCCTTGTCGACATAGCTGATGCTTTTGGCGGTCTTGCCGTCGGAGCGCAGGTTGATCTTCAGGACCTCGCACTCGGTGCGCACCTCGAAGTTCGGCTTCTTCATCAGCACCGGAAGGATGGTGGTCTGGGGACTGGCCTTCGAATAGTTGCCGCAGCCGAAACGCTCGCAGAAACCGCAATAGGTGCATTCGCCCATCGCGATGCCCAGGGGGTTGATGTAGGCGCGCGACAGGTTGGCCGACGGGGCCGGGAAGGGGTGCAGCCCCATGTTGCGCGCCGCTTCCCCGAACAGGCTCGAAGAATAGGGCATCTTCAGCGGCGGGTTGGGATATTCGCGGCTGCGATTGCCTTCGAATGGATTGCCGCCCGGCTGGACCTGGCCGTTGATCACGCCGGCCTTGCCCGACACGCCACACAGATATTCGAAACGGTCGTAGCAAAGCTCGACCTCGTCATAGGTTACGCCCCAGTCCTGAAGTTGCAGGCCCGCGATCTTCTTGGCGCCATAGCGCCTGGTCAGGTGGCTCTTGGCCTCGAAATCGGATGGATAATAGCGCCAGGTAAAACCGTTCCAGTGCACGCCGGCGCCGCCCACGCCATGGCCGGGCAGGAAGGAGCCATAATCGCGCATCGGCAGCGCGGTCTGGTCGGCGCTGTTGCGCATGGTCATGGCTTCCTGCTTGGGCTGCAGGAACAGCTCGCGTCGTACCGCATAGCGCAGCTCGTCGGGCATGTAGCCGATGTTGAAATCGGTGGCGGTGTCGCGCCAGGGGCCGCGCTCGATGGCGACCACATTCAGCCCGGCCTGCGTCAGTTCCTGGGCCAGGATGGATCCGGTCCAGCCCAGGCCCATGATGACCACGTCTTTTTTGGGAAGTGTTTTTGCCATTGTTATCCCCGAACCCGCCGCAGTGTGCCCCGCGATTCCGGACCAAGGCCAGCGCAATAGCGCAGCTATCCCGCGAAAAGATTGCTGCGCCGCGTCATCAGGCCCGCAGCAGCGGCGGCAGGTGGCGCGCGGTGAGCTGCGACGCCATCTCATAGGCATGTGCCAGCTTCAGGCAGTCCATCTCATGATGGATGGGGGCGATGACCTGCAGGCCCATCGGCAGGCCTTGCGGCCCGAAGCCGGCGGGCACCGCCAGCGCCGGGCAGCCCGACATGGTGATCAGGCAGATCGCCTTCATCCACTCATGATAGGTCTGCATGGTCTGGCCGGCGACCTGGTGCGGCCAGGTTTCCGTGATGTCGAAAGGGAAGGTCTGCGCGGTCGGCATCAGCAGGTAATCGTATCTGGTGAACAGCCGCTGCACCGCGTTGGACCAGGAAGTGCGCACCCCAGAAGCGTTCAGCACGTCATAGGCCGACAGTTTCGCGCCCTGGTCCACTTCCCACACCGCTTCGGGCTTGAGCAGCGCGCGTTTGGCCGGGTCGTTGTAGAAAATGCGGAAGCCGCCGCCGCTTTGCCATTGGCGGATTTTCATGAAGGCCTGCCATACCGGCTCGAAAGGATGCTCGGGCACCGCTTCTTCCACCACGCAGCCCAGCGATTCAAATGTCTTGAGGGCGGTCCGGCATGTGTCCAGCACACCGGCTTCATAAGGGGCAAAGCCTTTCAGGTCGCCCAGCCAGGCGATGCGCTTGCCTTTCACGCTGCTTTCCAGCGGCGCCAAAAAGCGCTGGCCGCTGGCCGTATCCGACAGCGGCGCGCGCTGGTCGTAACCGGCCTGCACCGACAGCAGCATGGCCAGATCATTCACTGTGCGCGCCATTGGCCCGGCGACGCTCTGTGACGGCAGCCAGACATCCTCGCCCGCCGCCGGCACCACGCCGAAGCTGGTGCGGAAGCCAAAGACATTGTTCCAGCCTGCGGGGTTGCGTAAGGACCCGCCATAATCGGTGCCGTCGGCCACCGGCAGCATCCGCATCGCCAGCGCGACCGCCGCGCCGCCGCTGCTGCCGCCGGCCGATTTGCTGAGGTCGTAGGGATTCAGGGTGGGGCCATAGACCGGATTGATGGTGTGCGAGCCCAGGCCGAACTCGGGCACATTGGTCTTGCCGATGAAGATGGCGCCTGCCGCGCGCATGCGTTCGGCCACCAGCGCGTCCTGGCTGGGCACGAAATCCTTCAGGATGGGGGAGCCGGAGGTGGACTTGATGCCCTTGACCGGGATCAGGTCTTTCACCGCATGGGGGAACCCGTGCAGCGGTCCCATCACCTGGCCGCGCGCCAGCTGTTCGTCGCGTTCGCGCGCCTGGGCCAGCAACGCGCCGCGGTCCTGCAGCGCGACGATGGCGTTGACCTTGGAGTTATAGACGGCGATGTGATCCAGATACGCCGTCATCACCTCGACGCAGGACAGCTTCTTCCCGGCGATGGCGGCGGACAGGCTGCGCCCGTCCATCGCCACGATTTCGGGAAGGGCTGCCGATGCCTGTGTCGAAGCCAGCATGGTCGCGGCGCCTCCGGTGATCTTCAATACGGTGCGGCGGTCGGGGCCGTTCACTTCTTGGCGTTGATCGTCACAGTCTGGAATACGACTTTTCCGCCGCGCGTCACGAACACATCGTAACCGGACACTTCCTTGGCCGTGCCCTTGTTCTGCACCCACTGCATGATCGAGGTGTCGGCGCCGGCATTCTGGTACTTGGTCTGCATGGTCTTGTTGCCGGGCAGATTGTCCTTGGCGGTCAGGATGGTGAACAGCTTGCGGATTTCCGCGCCCACGAACACGCCGTCGGGCGAGAAGGCGCCGGCGGGGGTCACGATCACCACATCGGGCGAATAGTCCGACAGCACCGCTTCCAGATTGCCCAACTTCATGTTGGCGACATGGTGATCCAGCACCTTGGTGTCGGCGCCGGCCCAGGCGCTGGCGGTCATGGCCACAAGGATTGCGGCGGATAGGAATTTCAGCATAGCGTCCCCCCTCTTGTCTGTTTGCGGCAAGGCTAGAACAGGCCGAACAGGGCCGCAACGGGGAGAATCACGTGAATCGCCGCTGGACCATGCTGCTGCCGGTTATCTTCGTCAGCTACAGCCTGTCTTATCTGGACCGCGCCAACTTCAGTTTCGGCGCCGCGGCCGGCATGGCCGCCGACCTGCACATCACCGCCGCCCAGTCCTCGCTGCTGGGGTCGCTGTTCTTTCTGGGCTATTTCTGCTTTCAGATCCCCGGCGCCATTTATGCCCAGCGCTACAGCGTCAAGAAGCTGATCTTTGCCGGCCTGATCGGCTGGGGCGCGCTGGCCAGCGCCACCGGCCTGATTGCCGATATCCGCCTGCTCTATCTCGATCGGTTCCTGCTCGGCATTGTGGAAAGCGCGGTGCTGCCTGCCATGCTGGTGCTGCAGGCGCGCTGGTACACCAGAAGCGAACGCGCCCGCGCCAACGCCTTTCTGGTGCTGGGCAATCCCGCCACCATGCTGTGGATGTCGCTGCTGTCGGGCTATCTGGCAGCCGGGCTGGGCTGGCGCTGGATGTTCATCATCGAGGGCCTGCCGCCGATCCTGTGGGCCTTTGTGTGGTGGCGGCTGGTGGCCGACCGTCCGCGTGAAGCGGCCTGGCTTCCCGCCGCCGACCGCGACGCACTCGAAGCCAAGCTGGCGGACGAGCAGCGCGACATCGCGCCCATGGCCAACTATGCCGCCGCCTTCAAAAGCCCGCGCGTGATACTGCTGGCGGTGCAGTATTTCCTCTGGAGCATCGGCGTTTATGGTTTTGTGATCTGGCTGCCTTCCATGCTCAAGACGGCGGAGATGGGCATGGGTGAGGTGGGCCTGCTGTCCGCTGTGCCCTATCTGGTGGCGGTGATCGCGGAAATTTCGGTCGCCACCTGGTCGGACTTCAGCGGCAAGCGCATGAGCCTGGTTTGGCCATGCTTTCTGCTGGCGGCATTGGCCTTTTACGGCTCCTATCTGTTGGGAAGCACCCACTTCTGGGCCAGCTTCGTGCTGCTGACAATCGCCGGCGCCATGATGTACGCGCCCTATGGCCCCTACTTTGCCTATCTGTCCGAGGTCTTGCCCGCCAATGTCGCGGGCGGCGCCATCGCCATGATCAACAGCATGGGCGCACTGGGCTCCTTTGTCGGCGCTTATGGCGTGGGGATGCTGAACGGCTATACCGGCTCGTCCGGCATGTCCTTTCTGATGATGGCGACGGCGCTGATCGTCTCCGCCGTCCTCACCTATCTGGCACCAGCGCGGGCGAAGCGGGCTACTTCTTGACTTCGGTGCTGACCGCGTCGAGCGGGCAGTCCATGAAGATGGCAATGGTGGCATCGCCGGTCTCCGGCTTGGCGCCGTCGTAATGCGTGCCCTTGACCAGGTCGGTCAGCACCGAGCCCTTCGGAAATGGCACGGTGAGATTGGCGGGGTCATAGGTCGTGCTGGTGGAGACCCACCAGGTGCCTTCGATCACCACCGCATAGCGCGCATGGTTGTGATAGTGCGGGTGGCTGAAGTGGTTCGGATGCCACTTGATCAGCTCCAGGCAGGGGCCGGGTTTGTCCTTGTCGCCGATCGGCCAGGCCTGGTCGCTGGCTTCGCCCTTGGTCCACTGGATCTGGTCAGGGGTCAGCGCGATGGCGTTTTTGGGATCGATGGTAGCGGCGGCGAAGGCCGGTGTGATGGCGCTGAGAAATGCCGATGCCAGAAGCAGCTGCTTGATCATGACCGTCTCCCCGTTTGTTGGCGCGCAGCCTAGTCCCGCTTCGCGCCGCTTTCCATATTGCGGCTGCGAACCGTGCGCTATTTCAGCTCCAGCATGATGCCCGACTGCTGCCCCTTGACCACTTCTTCGGAATGGCTGCGGTTGGCCAGGTTGTAGACGATGTCGCCGGCATTGCGGTGATTGACGGTGGTCTTGCCGTCCGGCGTGGTGGAAGCGACGTCGCCGTCCTGAAGATACGTCACCACCACTTCGGTGTTGTGGAAGTGCATGGCGGTGGGCTTGCCCGGCACCCAGGCATAGTTCCACACCCGCACCTTGTCGTTCTCGAACACTTTCCTGGAGCCGGGACGCGGGAAGGCTGGCGGCAGGCCGGTGGTGTTGGGCACGGTGTTGGACGGCGCGTCCTTGATCTCCACGATGATCTCATGCGCCGGCGCGGAGAGGGCCGTGTCGCTGGTGGTACCGCCATGGCCCCATACCGCGCTGCCATCGGCATGGCGGGCGGTCTTGCCGTCCGCGCTGCGGATGCGCCCGCCGTTGCGGTAGAGAATGATATAATCGCCGGCATGTTCGATTGCCGGCGCGGGCTTGCCCGGCTCCAGCGCCACGTCCCGCACCGTGACCCGCGCATTGTCGATCACCGGAGCCGGTGTCTGGGCCAAGGCCGTCAAGGGAAGTGCCGCGAGCAGCGCGGCGCACAGCAGGGTCCTGGTCATGGGGCGGTTCCTTGATTTTTTCTGACGAAATTCTAGCAGAACGGGGCGTTTAGGCCAGTTTTCCGGGCCGCTTGTTTGGGGGGGCCGCGCCCTGTAGGTTCGCCCCGTTTTCATGCCTGAAAAGAGTGCCCTGTCATGCCGTTGCTGCGGTTTATTCCCGAAACGACCAACGTCAATTTCGTCAAATACCGCTTTGCGGCATTCGGCATCGACGGACTGCTGCTGGTCATCTCGCTGATCTCCATTTTCTGGCACGGCTTCAATCTGGGCATCGACTTCACCGGCGGCGTGCTGATGAACGTGAAGTCGGCCCAGGTGATCGACATCAGCAAGATGCGCGCCGACGTAAATTCCTTGGGCTTTCCCGAATCCCAGCTGCAATATGCCGGTGGCGGCGATTGCGACAAACCTGTCAACAGCTGCGTGATGATCCGCGTCCAGCCCAAGGACATCAAGAACGTCAAGGCGGGCGTCGACCAGAACGAGGCCGACCAGGCCGTGGTCAGCGCCATCAAGGGCAAGCTGGGCTCCAGCGTCCAGTATCGCAGCACCGAAGTGGTGGGACCCAAGGTCTCGGGCGAACTTTTGAATGACGGCATCCTGGCCACCATCCTGGCGGTGGCGATGATCTCGATCTATGTCGCGGTGCGCTTTGAATGGCAGTATGGCGTTGGGGCGTTGATCGCCACCGGCCATGACGTTCTTGTCACCGCGGGCTTCTTCTCGGTCGTGGGGCTGGACTTTAACATCAACACCGTGGCCTCGCTGCTGCTGCTGGCGGGCTATTCGATCAATGACACCGTGGTGGTGTTCGACCGTATCCGCGAGAATCGCCGCAAGTACAAGCGCATGTCGCTGATCGACATGATCAATCTTTCCACCAACCAGATCGCCACCCGTACCACCTTGGTGTCGGCGGCCACTGCCTTGTCGGTCATCCCGCTGCTGTTCGGCGGCCCGGTGCTGTTCAACTTCTCCGTCGCGATCCTGTTCGGCATCGTGGTGGGCACCTTCTCGTCCACCTATGTCGCGGCCATGCTGCTGCTCTACATGCCCGCCGTCGGCGGCAGCAATGTGGACAGCAAAGAAGCGGAAGCTACGGCTTAGGCCGCCGGATACGGCGCACGACCAGTTGGTCAATTTCCAGACGCTTGATCACGGCGCGCTTTACGGTCAGGCGCCCAATGGCGACGGCGCCGATCGCCAGCGCGCCCACCGCAAAAGCACCGAGTGCGAAGGCGCCCAGTGCCAATGCCGGCAGCGCGACAGGCTTCTGATTCACCGGCGCTGCGCCATCTTAAAGCGGGAACCAGTCCCGGCGGTCACTATAGACCTGGTAGTGCGCGTTCACGCCGGCCCGCAGGCCCACGCCGGTACGCATCGGCGCCAGGGTGACGCCGCCGCTGCGCATGTAATTGACGCCCAGGCCCGCCACGACATAGAAGCTGCCTTCCACGCCGGGGTAACGCTGGAACAGGCGCCGGTCGTCTTTCAGGTTGTAGATCAGGGTGAAGCACTTGGACGCGTTGGCGCCGGCATCGAAGCCCACCGACGGGCCGCGCCAATAGGTAATCAACGGCTCGCGCGTCTTGCGGATCAGCCAGCCCGAGCCATAGCGGAAACCCAGCACGAACGCGCCGCCGCCTTCATCGCCCTTGATATAGGCGTCGGGCTGGCCCAGGTCGCCGAACACACGCTGTACGCCCTTGGCCATCGCCTCGGTGGTGATGCCGAAGAAGTTGGCGCCCGCGTCGGTGATCTCGTCGGCGGTATATTCCAGGGTCGAGGCGCGGTCCTTGGCTTCCGGCGCATTCTGGCTGTCGGCGGCATGTGCCGGGATGATGGAAAGCAGCGAACCGGCCGCGGCCGGAGTCGCACCCAGCGCCACCAGTCCGGAGATGAATTTCTTGCGGTTCATGCGGTGCTCCTTCAACTTTGCTGGGCGCTCGCGGTCGCGCGAATGCGCCGGCGAATCACTCAGCCAGCCGCAGCGAATCTTGACGCAAATTGGGGCTTTTTTACAGGTGGAATGCGTTTAGGATTGCGGCAATACGATGGAAACGCCACCCGATAACGGCCAAAAAGTACCGCTTTCGATTGCCGGCTGGATCACGCTGGTGATCCTGGCCGGCTTCTTCTTTGTCTCGCTCTGGTATGCGGTGAAGGTGTGGACCGCCATGTCCGGGGTCCATATGAGCGGCTTCGGCTGGACCTTCCTGGTGATGGGGATCGTGGTCACCATCGGCCTGGGCGCCGGATTGATGGCGCTGGTGTTCTACTCCAGCCGCAACAACATGGACCAGTAGCTACTTGCCGCGCGCGATGAAGGCGGTGTTGGCAAAGCTTGGCTTGCCATAGACGAACGGCGCGCCGTCCCAATCGGTCATGCGCCCGCCCGCGGCGCGCAGCACCGCATCGCCCGCCGCCGTATCCCATTCCATGGTCTGTCCGGCGCGGGGATAGATATCGGCCTCGCCCGCCGCCACCAGGCAGAATTTCAGCGATGAACCGGCATTGGTTTTGCCCTTGATCGGCAATGTTTTCAGCAGTTCGTCGGTCTTGGCATCGGGATGGGATTTGCTGCTCACCGCCACCAGGCCGTCTTCCGCCGGTGCGCGCGCCGTGATCCTGCGCGTGATGCCGTCCGAAATTTCAAAGGCGCCTTCGCCCACGGCGCCCACGAACAGCCGCCCGATGGCCGGCGCGAACACCACGCCGCTGACCGGCAACCCATCCACGATCTCGCCGATATTCACCGTGAACTCGCCGCCGCGCTTGATGAATTCCTTGGTGCCGTCCACCGGGTCCACCAGAAAAAAGCGCGATCCCACTGCGGCGACGCGGCCCGCCGCGGCTTCTTCTTCCGCCACAACCGGCACGCCGGGGAACGCCATGGCCAGCTCGGCCAGGATCAGCTTTTCGGCCTCTTCATCGGCATCGGTCACCGGCGAGCGGTCGGCTTTCACCCGCGTGTCACACCCGGCCTCATAATGGCGCATCACCACAACGCCGGCGGCCTGGGCTATGCGGACCAGCGTTTGGAGGTGGAGGGAAAGCGTTGCGCTCACGTTAAGGATTCCTTAAGAGCGTTTGGGAAATTAACCAATTGCTAACCATTGGGACCGCATTGAGTCCGTCATGACCGAGATCGAATTTGCCGCCTTGCTGGTCAGCCGCGTGTGTCACGACCTTGTCGGGCCTTTGGGCGCCGTGGTCAACGGCATGGAAGTGCTGGAAGACGAACGCGACCCCGCCATGCGGGCCGATGCCATCAAGCTGGTTACCATGAGCGCCGATCAGGCGCTGGCCCGCATCCAGTTCATGCGCATCGCCTTTGGCGCCGCCGGATCCGCGGGCGCCGAGCTGGACCTGGGCGAAATCGGCCGTCTGGTCACGGGCTTGCTGGAAGGCGGCAAGGTGCAGCTGACCTGGAATGTGCCCCGGCTATATTGGGCCAAGGACTGGGCCAAGCTGCTGATGAACGCCACGCTTCTGGCTGCCGATTGCCTGCCGCGCGGCGGCATGGTGACGGTGGATGCCAGCACCGATCCGCAGATGCCGTCCTTCCATATCCGCGCGCAGGGTCTCAATGCCCGCGTTACCGAGGAAGTGGATCATGCTCTCAAGGGCGAGGCGCTGAATGTGGACGCCCGTCACGTGCAGCCCTTCCTGACCCACAAACTGTCGCGCACCGTCAATGCCGCCCTGACCATCACGCCGCTGGAAGGCGCCGTGGAGCTGATCGCCGGCTGACATAACGTCAGTAAGCCAATATTTACCATGCAGGCGTAGATTTTCCGCTTCTTGGGACGCTGATTTTTCAGCGCCCGCCTTGATTGGAGTCGGGTGGCTCCGGGGACTTTCGCCCATGAAACATTGCCTGGTCGTGGACGACAGCCGCGTAATCCGCACGGTCGCGCGCCGCATCATGGAAGAGCTGCACTATTCGGTGGAAGAAGCCGAAGACGGCATGACGGCCCTGCGCGCCGTGCGCGAGAAGATGCCCGACCTGATTTTCCTGGACTGGAACCTGCCCACCATGAAGGGCGTGGAATTCGTCAAGAGCGTGCGTGGGCAACAGGAAGGTGGCCATCCGGTCATCCTGTTCTGCACCACCGAAGCCGACTCCACCGAGATCGCCAGTGCCATGGCGGCCGGCGCCAATGAATATGTCATGAAGCCGTTCGACGGCGCCGGCGTCCGCGCCAAGCTGGCCGATATCGGCGTCACGATCTGAGCGCCATGGGGCCCGACGAATTTTCCTTTCTCGCCCGCCTGCTGCGCCGCCGCTGTGGCCTGTCGCTGACCCCCGACAAGAAAGCGCTGACCACCCGCCGGCTGGCGCCGGTGATGCACCGCTTCGACTTCAAGAATATGGCCAGCCTGATCGGCGAATTGCGGCTGGGGCGCGAGGCGCTGGCCGATGCGGTGACCGAAGCCATGACCGTCAATGAGAGCAGCTTCTTCCGCGATGCCGCGATGTTTCGCACGTTGCGCGAGACCGTGCTGCCGCGCCTGGCGGCGGCGCGCCGCGGCGACAAGCGGCTGCGCATCTGGTCGGCGGCCTGTGCCGCGGGCCAGGAGGCCTATTCCATCGCCATCCTGTTGTCGGAAATGGGCCTGGCCCGCGAGGGCTGGAACATCGATCTGATCGCCACCGACCTGTCGGGCGAGGCCATCGCGCGCGCCGAAGCCGGCCGCTATGCCAGTTGCGAGATCGAGCGGGGCCTGGATCCCCATGCCATGCGCTATTTCCGCCGCGAACGTTCTGAATGGCTGGTGGATGCCAGCCTGCGCCGCATGGTGACGTTCAAGCGCTTCAACCTTCTGGATTCCTTCGGCTGGCTGGACGAGATGGACCTGGTCTTCTGCCGCAATGTGCTGATGTATTTCGACACCGCCACGCGGCTGGATGTGCTGGACCGCATCGCCGACACCATGGTGCCGGATGGGCTCCTGCTGCTCGGCGAAAATGAAACGCCAGGCCGCGCCGGTTTTGCGCCCAGCGCCGAGGGGCCGGGCTTTTACGCCAAGTCCCGCGCTACCATTTTGCGTCTTGGCTAGGCCAGGCTTTTCCCGCTCAACCGTTCCAGCACCTTGATAGGCGCGCGTTCCGGCTGCGCCATCTGGTCCACAT
>CAIUTH010000113.1 GCA_903902075.1 uncultured Alphaproteobacteria bacterium | reverse complement strand
GACGTTGTGCGCGTCAAAAGTAAAAAAATCGCAATCGGGTTGGTCACGGCATAGCGCCAGAACAGCCTTTTGGGCTCTTTCACCAGCCGGAACAGCCATTCCAGGCCGCAGGCCTGCATCCAGCCGGGCGCGCGCTTGTAGGCGCCGGTGACGAAATTGTAGCAGCCGCCGCAGGTCACCAGCCAGCCGGCGCGCAGGCGGGTCTTGTTGCGGACCGCGAATTCATATTCCAGCGGCACCGACAGGCCCACCCACACCACGTCGGGCTGGGTCAGGTTGATCTCGTCGCAGATTTCGTCTTCCTCGTCGCGGCCGAAATAGCCGTGGCGGCGGCCCACGATCTGCAGGCCGGGATAGGTCTCGCGCAGCACGCGTACCGCTTCGGCATTGGCTTCCTCGGTGGCGCCCAGAACAAAGAAGCGCAACCCATGCTGGGCGGCGACCTTGGAGGCGTCATGGATGAAATCGGTGGTGGCGCTGCGCTCCGGGATCGGGGTCGCGGTCATGCGCGAAGCAAACACCGCGGCCTGGCCATCGGCGTGGATGATGTCGGCCTGTTCAAACGTGAAGCGGAAGGCTTCGTCCTGCGCCGCCAAAGCGATGGCATGGCCGTTGGAGGCGAACACCAGCTTGGGCTGGCGATTGGGATTGGAGCGCGCATCAAGGCAATCCTGCAGCATCATGCGGGCGAGGCCATCGCGCGACAGGCAGGCGGTGGTGATGCCGCCGACGGTGACTTCGGAATAGGAATCATTGGCCGCTTCGATTTGCGGCTGGGCGGGCGCGTCATATTGCGCTGGGATCGAAAGGGCCGCGCGCATCAG
Source organism: uncultured Alphaproteobacteria bacterium (assembly GCA_903902075.1). Taxonomy (GTDB): domain Bacteria; phylum Pseudomonadota; class Alphaproteobacteria; order Micropepsales; family Micropepsaceae; genus Rhizomicrobium. Next base: position 4,881 of record CAIUTH010000113.1, on the reverse strand, counting down.
ACCGCATTCCTTGTGCGCAGAACGACCAGCGGAGTCCGCGCCAGGATCATCAGGTCCAGCGCCAGGCTGGCATGCTCGACATACCAGGCGTCCAGGTTCACGCGGGTGCGCATGGCGTCGGTGGTGGGCGTGACGCCGCGTGCGCCATTCACCTGGGCCCAGCCGGTGATGCCCGGCTTGACCTGAAAGCGAACCGCATAGTTGGAAATTTCCGCGCCATACTGGATGTCATGCGCCACAGCATGGGGGCGGGGGCCGACCAGCGACATGTCGCCGGCCAGGACGTTGAAAAGCTGGGGCAGTTCGTCCAGGGAGAATTTGCGGATGATGCGGCCGACGCGGGTGACGCGGGCATCGCTCTGGATCGCCTGCCGCACTTCGGCGCCGTCTTCCATGACATGCATGGAGCGAAATTTCAGGATGCCGAATTTCTTGCCGTTCAGCCCGGTGCGCATCTGGCAGAACACCAGCGGGCCGGCCGAATCCAGCATGATGGCCAGCGACACCAGCGCCAGGATCGGGCTCAGCAGCACCACCAGGATGCCGGCCAGGGCCACATCCAGCAGCCGCTTGGTGTCGATGTCTTCGGATTGGCCGCTATGGGATGCGGTCAGGGCAAAGCCATCAAAGGCGGGGAAAACCGCCTTCATGACCGCTTCGGATGTCTGTTGCCTGCTCACGTTCCAGCCTCGGGGCTATGGCTTCGTGAGGGGGTGATGCAGGAGGTGGGCCAGCGGGAACCGGGACGTTTCGTCCTTTTTGGTACCAAAACGGGCGGTTTTGCATCCGCCGGGCGCCCGCCTGGTCAATTAGCCGTGACGGCGGTCCCATTTTGGCGCGCGCCGGGGCGGGCAGAGCCAGCCAAGGCCGGGCCAAAGACCGACCTTACGGAAAAATAACTTTATAAATCAGTTGTTTAAGGGAAAATGTGCCGCAAAATGGCGGCTCCGGGCGCCAGCAGCACATAGGCCCAGATCAAGGCGGACACGGTGTTGGCGATCATGAAGGGCCAGAATTCCAGCTCGGACATGCCCGCCACCAGCGGCACGGTGGCGCGCAGCGGCCCCATGAAACGGCCGATGAAAATTGCCCATGTGCCCCACTTGTGAAACAGCTGCAGCGCCTTCTCGATCTGCTCTTCGAAGCGCCGGAAGATCCAGGAATGGACGATCTTGTGGTGATAGTGAAAGCCGATCCACCAGGAGATCCAGTCCCCCAAGATCGAACCCAGCACCGCGCCCAGCCAGGCCGGGAACATGCTGATATGGCTGGCTCCGATCACCCCGCCCAGCGTTACCAGCAGGATCGTGCCGGGAATGATGAACGAGACGCCGACAAAGGATTCCGAAAAGGCGATGAAGAAGGCAATGGGAAATACCCAGTAAGGATGGGCCTGGGCGGTGACGGTGACCCAGTCACGTGCGTCATGCATGAGCCAATGAAAAATACCGAGAAGCACGAATTCGCCTGTTCTTGTTGTCGGGCCGGCACGGGGCCGGGGGCCGACATAGCGTTATTGTGCCGGCCGTACCAGTTGTTGGGACACTTGCGACATATTTCTCCCTTACTGGGCGGCTATATCTGCCCCAACCCGTTGAGGGTATAAGTTCACCCTGCGTTCAGCTTCACGCTGCTAACCCATTTGACATATTCACTTTCCTTGGGCTTCAGGGCCCTTTTGTGACACGGATTGAACGGATGAATATCGATCGCTCCCCCGGTGATTTTGAGCGCGCGGCACAGCCCGCGCCCGGACCGGTCGGCCGCGCCTGGGTTGGGGTCAAAAGCTGGAGTTCGCGAAATCCGCGGCTGTCGCGGGTGGTGTGGTTTGCGGTCGGGCTGGCGCTTCTGGCGCTTCTGATCTGGGCGATCTATCCGGCCAAGAACCAGGGCCGCCGCGGCCTGATCAATCAGGGCGCCCAGCCTGTCGGCGTGGCCCGGGCCATCACCGGCGACATCAATGTGACGCTCAATGCGCTGGGTACAGTGACGCCGCTTTCGACCGCCACGGTGCGCCCGCAGGTCGGCGGCATGCTGATCAAGATCAACTTCACCGAAGGTCAGATGGTCAAGGCCGGCCAGACGCTGGCCCAGATCGATCCGCGTCCCTACCAGGCGGCGCTGGACCAGGCGCGCGGCCAGCTGGCGCGCGATGCCGCCACCCTCGCCAACGCCAAGGTCGACCTGCAGCGCTACCAGGCGCTCTTGGCGCAGAACGCCATCGCCCAGCAACAGGTGGCGACCCAGGCGGCGACGGTGCGCTCCACCGAAGGTATCGTGGTGTCCGACCAGGCCAATGTCGAAACCGCCCGCATCAACCTGGGCTATACCAACATCGTTTCGCCGGTGGAGGGCCGCGCAGGCATTCATCTGGTGGATATCGGCAATATCGTGCAGGCGGGCCAGTCCAACGGCATCGTGGTGGTGACCCAGCTGGATCCCATGAGTGTGCTGTTCACCATCCCCGAAGACAGCGTCGGCAAGGTCGTGTCGCGGGTGGGCAGCGGTGCCATTCTGCCGGTGGATGTCTATGACCGCAGCCAGACCAACAAGATCACCAGCGGCAACCTGTCGGCGGTCGACACGGTGGTGGATCCCACCACCGGCTCGGTCAAGCTTCGCGCCTTGTTCGACAACAAGGACAACAAGCTGTTTCCCGCCCAGTTCGTGAACGTGAAGCTGTTCGTGGAAACGCTGCACAGCCAGACCATCGTGCCGGTGGCCGCCATCCAGCGCGGCGCCGATGGCAGCTTCGTCTTCGTGGTGACGCCGGAAAAGACAGTCACCCAGCGCGATGTGAAAACCGGCGTGCAGGATGGCAACAACATTCAGATCCTGTCCGGCGTGAAGCCCGGTGACACGGTGGTGGTGGACGGCGCCGACCGCCTGCGCGAAGGCGCGGATGTCGAGATTCCCAACCAGAACGTTAAGATCGCCGCGCCTTCGGGCGGCGAGAATGATGCCGCCCGTGCCGCGCGCCTCGCCCATGCGCGGGCTGCGGTGGCCAAGGCCTGCAGCACGGACCTCCAGAAGCTTTGCCCCGAGGTCAAGCCGGGAAGCCGCGAGATGCGCATGTGCCTGTTCCAGCACCGCGATGATCTGAGCGCCGATTGCTCCAAGGCGATGTCCCAGATGCGCCGTGGCGGCGGCGGGCGCCGTGGGGGCGGCGGCGGCGCCACGCCGTGACCGTTACGCCAGCGGGCCCAAGCCCCCAACCTTCGCCTGAACCCCAGAGCGGCGCCAATATCTCGGCGCCCTTCATCGAGCGTCCCGTCGCGACCTCGCTGCTGATGATCGCCATCCTTTTGGTGGGTCTGTCCGGCTATAAGTTCCTGCCGCTGTCGGCCCTGCCGGAAGTGGATTATCCCACCATCCAGGTGCAGACCTTCCTGCCGGGCGGCAGCCCCGATGTGATGACCACCTCGGTCACCGCGCCGCTGGAAAAGCAGTTCGGCCAGATGCCGGGCCTGAAGGAGATGTCGTCCGTCTCCTCGGCCGGGTCTTCGGTCATCACCCTGCAGTTCGACCTGTCCCTGTCGCTGGATATCGCCGAACAGGAAGTGCAGGCGGCCATCAACGCCTCCAACAGCCTGCTTCCCAATACGCTGCTGCCGGCGCCGCCGGTCTATGCCAAGGTCAATCCCGCCGACGCGCCGATGATCACCTTGGCGGTCAGTTCCACCAGCCTTCCCATCACCACGGTGGAAGAACTGGCCGATTCCCGCATTGCCCAGAAAATTTCCCAGCTTTACGGCGTGGGCCTGGTCAGCATTTCCGGCGGCCAGAAACCGGCCGTGCGGGTGCAGGCCAACCTGCAACGGCTGGCGGCGCTGGGCCTGAACATCGACGATCTGCGCACCACTGTGGCCAACAACAACGCCAACCAGCCCAAGGGCAGCTTTGACGGCGCCACCCAGTCCTACACCATCAACGCCAACGACCAGTTGCAGGACGCCGACGCCTACAAGAACATCGTGGTGGCCTACAAGAATGGCGCGCCGGTCTATCTGCGCGACGTCGCCAACGTGGTGTCGGGCGCCGAGAACAGCAAGCTGTCGAGCTGGGCGAACAAGACGCCGGCGGTGCTGATCAATGTGCAGCGCCAGCCCGGCGCCAACGTCATTCAGGTGGTGGATTCCATCAAGGAGATGCTGCCCCAGATCCAGGCGGGCCTGCCCCGTTCGGTGGATGTGAAGATCCTGACCGACCGCACCGAGACCATCCGCGCCTCGGTGGCGGACGTGGAATTCGAGCTGATGCTGGCCGTCGTGCTGGTGGTGATCGTGATCTACTGCTTCCTGGGCAGTCTTCCCGCCACCTTCATCCCGTCCCTGTCGGTGCCGCTGTCCATCGTGGGCACCTTCGCGGTCATGTATCTGATGGGCTATTCGCTCAACAACCTGTCCTTGATGGCGCTGACCATTTCCACCGGCTTTGTGGTCGACGACGCGATCGTGATGATCGAGAACATCAGCCGCTATATCGAAAAGGGCGAGACGCCCTACAACGCCGCCATGAAGGGCGCCGGTGAAATCGGCTTCACCATCGTGTCGCTGACCGTGTCGCTGATCGCCGTGCTGATCCCGCTATTGTTCATGCAGGAAGTGGTGGGCCGGCTGTTCCGCGAATTCGCCGTCACCCTGTCGGTCACCATCCTGATCTCGGCGGTGGTGTCGCTGACCCTGGTGCCCATGCTGTGCGCCAAGCTGCTGCGCATCCATTCCGAAGACCAGAAGCGCGAAAGCGGCATCCAGAAGCGCATCGAAGGCTATTACGAGCGCCTGGTGGGGGAATATGACCGGCTGCTGATCTGGGTTCTCAGGCACCAGAAGCTGACTCTGATGGGGGCGGTCGGTACCCTGGTGCTGACGGTGGTGCTGT
>CAIUTH010000112.1 GCA_903902075.1 uncultured Alphaproteobacteria bacterium | reverse complement strand
GCTGCCCTGATAGCCGTCCGGCGGCGTGAAGATGCTGGCACCCCGCGCCGTCAGCACACCATCCTTGAAATCATAGGCCTGCAGCCGCGAGTCCTGTTCCTGGAGCTGGTACAGCGTCCTGCCGTCCGGGCTGAAGACGAAATGGCGCGGCGCCGCACCCGGCAAGGTCTTGGTCACCGACACCTGGTGCAGCTTGCCGCCGCCATCCAGGGTCCAGACAAAGATCTGGTCGCGGCCCGCATCATCGCCGATGACGTAATTGCCCGACGGGTCCATGCCAATCATGTGGCCGTGGCTGCCGCTGTGATCGCTGCCGGCAAACTGGCCGGGCTGGGTATCCGACGCCTCGGCCGGGTTGAGCGGACCATCCGGCTTCACCTGGTCCGCCAATTCGCCAAGGCTTCCGTCCGCCTTGATATGGATGACCGCAAAACTGCCGCCGGAATAATTCGCCACCAGCGCGAATTTTCCGGTGCGATCAATCTCGATATAGGCGGGACCCGCGGCCCCCGAACTCACCGTGTTGAGCGGCTTTAAAGACCCGCTCGCCGCATCCGCCGCAAAAGCGCTGACCGATCCGGTCTTGCCCCCGTAATCACCAATTTCGGCGTTGGCATAAAGAAAGTGCTTGTCCGGCGACAGCGCGATCCAGGCCGGCGACTTCATTCGCGCCACCACGCGTGGATTGAACACCGCGCCACTCTTGTCATCGACATCGACCAGATAGATGCCTTCGCCGTGCGCGTTGCCCCCTTGGGTGTATGTGCCGATATAGGCGCGCCCCGCTTGCGCGGAATTCGCACAGCCAAGAATGGCCGCCAGGGTCAGCGCGGCAGTCAGTGCAACTTTCTTCACGCAACCCTCCTTGAGTTAAGGCAGGAACACCATCGCCGCGGGCGCGCCGACGGCCAGAAATTTGCCGGTGAATTTCGGCACGCCATTCGGGTCCAGGCGGAAAGTGGCGATGTTGTCGCCGTGCTGGTTCATCGAATAGAGGAACTTGCCGCTGGGATCGATGGCCAGGGTGCGCGGAATGGTGCCTTCGGTGTGGGTATCGGCGATGCGCTTGATGCCGCCATCCGGCGCGATCGCAAATGTCGCGATGGTGTCATGCACGCGGTTGGCGACATACAGATGCCGGCCCGCCTTGTCGGTCACCAGGCCCGATGTGGTGTTGCTGCCCTGGAACCCGTCCGGCAAGGTCGAAACCGACGCGCCTTTGGGCGTCAGCTTGCCGCCGGCGAACGCGTAAACCTGGACGCGCGAATTCTGCTCATGTCCGACATACAGCGCCTTGCCGTCCGGCGAGAAGGCAAAATGGCGCGTGCCTGCGCCCGGCACCGACTTGGTCACCGAGACCTGGTTCAGCTTGCCGCCGGTACCCAGCCTCCAGACAAAGATCTGGTCGCGGCCCGCATCGGCGCCCACGATATACTGGCCCGAAGGATCGGCCATGATCATGTGGCCCTTGGAGCCATGCGGCACCTTGCTGCCGAACATGCCCACCGGCCGGTCGGCCGCCTGGTAGACGCCCATTGGCCCCTGCGGCTTCACATTGTCGGTCATCTCGCCCAGGCCACCATCGGGCCTGATGCGGATCACCGAAAAGCTGCCGCCGCCATACACGGCCGTCAGCAGAAATTTCCCCGATGGATCGACACTGGCATAGCTGGGAATAGGGCCGCCGCAATCCACCACATTGAGTTTCCGGAGCGCGCCGCTGGCGGAGTCCACCGCATAAGCGGTGATCGAACCCGACTTGTTGGGACCATAGGAGTCGATTTCATTGATCGCATACAGAAACCTGTGGTCGGCCGACAGGGTGAACCAGGCCGGCGACCGGTCGCTGGCCACCAGCTTCAGGCCCGACGGCGTGCCACTCGCCTCGTCAACATTGACCAGATAAATCCCCTCGCCATTGCCATTGGCATAGGCGGTCGGGTCCGCCAGGTTGGGCGTGTAGGTGCCGATATAGGCACGCGCGGCGTTGGCGGCCTGAATGCCGCCAAGCATCGCCGCCAACACCGCGGCGGTCAGGGCGAGTTTGCTGGTCACGCGCCGCTCCCTAAGGCAGGAACTCCATCACCGCCGGCGAGCCGATGGCGAGGAACTTGCCGGTGAACTTCGGCACCCCGTCCGCGCCGATGCGGAAGGTGGTGAGATTGTCGCCCGCCTGGTTCAGCGAATAGAGGAACTTGCCCGTGGGATCGATGGTCAGGCTGCGCGGAATGCTACCTTCGGTATGGGTGTTGCCGATCAGCTTGACGCTGCCATCACCCTGCACCGCCATGGTGGCGATGGAGTCGTGATTGCGGTTGGCGCCATAAAGATGCTTGCCCGCCTTGTCGATCAACAGTTCGGAGGTAGTGTTGCCGCCCTGGAAACCCGCAGGCAGGGTCGAGGTCGACGATCCCTTGGCGGTCAACTTGCCATCGGCAAAGCTGTAGACCTGCAGGCGCGAATTCTGCTCGCCCTGCTGGTACAGCGTCTTGCCATCCGGCGAAAAGACAAAGTGGCGCGGGCCCACGCCCGGCGCGGTCTTCGTCACCGAGACCTGGTTCAGCTTGCCGGTATTGCCATCCAGCTTCCAGACGAAGATCTGGTCGCGGCCGGCATCGGCGCCCAGCACATACTGGCCCGACGGATCGGGCAGGATCATGTGGCCGCGACTGCCATGCGGCTCCTTGCTGCCGAACATGCCCGTGGGACGGTCGGCGGCCTGATAGACGCTCATCGGACCGCCCGGCTTCACGATGTCGGTGGTTTCGCCCAGGCTGCCATCGGGCTTGATGCGGGTCACCGAATAGGAACCGCCGGTGTAATTGGCCACCAGCAGGAACTTGCCCGACGGATGAATGCTGACATAGCAGGGAATGGAGCCGCCCGAATCCACAACGTTCAGTTGCTTCAGCGCGCCCGACGCGCCGTCCACCGCATAGGCGGTGATCGAACCGGACTTGTTCGGACCATAGCTAGCGACTTCATTCACCGCGTAGAGAAACTTGTGGTCCTTCGACAGGGTCAGCCAGGACGGCGATACGGTCTTGGCCACCAGCTTCAGGCTGGTCGGCGCACCCGTCGCATCATCGACATTGGCCAGGTAGATGCCTTCGCCCTTGCCGCTGGGCTGGGGCGCTTTGGGATCGACGGTATAGGTACCGATATAGGCGCGCGCCGCCTGGGCGGCGGTAGCCGTGCCCAGCACGGCGGCCAGCGCGGCGATGGCAACGGAGGTGGTCAAGGCTTTCATTATGGTCTCCTTTTCAGATCCGGCGGCGAGGACGCAAAGCGCTTGCGACTGCCAGAACCCCTTCCCCGCCCTTGTTCTTATTATTTATGGCCGATTCCTAGCATGGCTGCCCCGCCTCGCCCACCGGTAACGCCTTGTGCAAGCGCAGCAAAATTCGGCTATAACCCGTCCCGTTCCAACGCGGGTCCGCCAGTGCTTCTGCTCATCGATAACTACGACTCCTTCACCTACAACCTCTTCCATTACCTGGGCGAGTTGGGGGCGGATGTGCGCGTGGTGCGCAATGACGAGATTTCCGCCGCCGATGCGCTGGCGCTGAAGCCGGAAGGCATCGTGCTGTCGCCCGGTCCCTGCACCCCCAACGAGGCGGGCATTTGCCTGGATGTCATCAAACTGGCCGACGGCAAGATGCCGATCCTGGGCGTGTGCCTGGGTCACCAGGCCATCGGCCAGGTCTATGGCGGCAAGGTGGTGCGCGCGCCCGAACCGATGCACGGCAAGCTGAGTCGCGTTCATCACAATGGCAAGTCGGTGTTCCGCGGCCTGAACAATGATTTCCTGGCGACGCGCTACCACTCCCTCACCATCGATCCGCCCAGCATGCCCGCCGTGCTGGAAGTCACCGCCACCTCCGATGATGGCGTGATCCAGGGCGTGATGCACAAGACCCATCCGGTACATGGCGTGCAGTTCCATCCCGAAAGTATTGCGTCCGAAAACGGCCATGCACTGCTGAACAATTTCCTGACCATCGCGCACGAATTCGCCAAGGTCCCGGCCTGAGATGAAGGTCACCAGCGCCTCGGTGGATTTTCCCGCCGCCCTGGCCCAGGCGCAAGCCGGCCAGCCGCTGGGACTGGACGATACCCGCCGCCTGTTCGACGCCATCTTCACCGGCAAGCTCAGCGAAGACGAACTCATCGCCTATCTGTCGGCCACCGCCGACCGCAAGCCCACGGTGGACGAGCTGGTGGGCGCCGTCACCTCCATGCGCCATCACATGCGCAGCCTTTCCGCGCCGGCCGGCGCCATCGATCTGTGCGGCACCGGCGGCGACGGGCTGGGCACCCTCAACATCTCCACCGCCGTTTCGTTCGTTGTGGCGGCCTGCGGGGTTCCCGTCGCCAAGCATGGCAACCGCTCGGCCTCCTCGCGCAGCGGCGCCGCCGACGTGCTGGAAGCGCTGGGCGTGAACATCGACCTGGCGCCGGAAGTGGCCGAAAAGGTTCTGGCGCAGACGGGCCTGGTGTTCCTGTTCGCGCAAACCTATCACCCGGCGATGAAGCATGTCGGCGCGGCGCGCAAACAGATCGGCCGGCGCACCATCTTCAACCTGCTGGGGCCGCTGGCCTCGCCCGCCCGGGTGAGCCGCCAGCTGGTGGGCGTGTTCTCGGCCGACTGGCTGGTGCCCTATGCGCAAGCCCTGAAGGCGCTGGGCAGCACACACGCCTTCATCGTGCATGGCCGCGACGGACTGGACGAGGTTTCCATCAGCGCCGCCACCCAGGCCGCCGTGCTGGACGCCGGCATTGTGACAACCCGCGAAATCACGCCGGAAGATGCCGGGCTGCCGCGCTGGCCCCTGGCCGATATCACGGGCGGCGATGCGGCCCACAATGCTGCCGCGATGAAACGGCTGTTTGACGGCGAAGCTGGGGCTTACCGCGACATCGTGCTCTTGAACGCCAGCGCCGCCCTTATGGTGGCGGGGCGGGCAAAAGATGTAAAAGAGGGTGCAGGCTTGGCGGCACAAGCATTGGACGCAGGTGCGGCCAAGGCCAGGCTGAACGCATTGATCAAAGCCACACAAGCATGAGCATTCTCGACAAGATCCTGGGTTACAAGAAAGAGGAAGTGGCGGCCGCCAAGTCCAGGGACACCCGCGCCGAGCTGGAAGCCCGCGCCAAGGATGTCGAACCGCCCCGCGGCTTCATCGCCGCGCTGCAAGACAAGAAGGCCGGCGGCGAATACGGCCTGATCGCCGAGATCAAGAAGGCCAGTCCCTCCAAGGGCCTGATCCGCGCCGATTTCGATCCCCCGGCCCTGGCCATGGCCTATGAAGAAGGCGGCGCGGCCTGCCTGTCGGTGCTGACCGACGAGCCCTCTTTCCAGGGCAAGCCGGAATATCTGGCCCAGGCGCGCGAGGTCACCCGCCTGCCCGTGCTGCGCAAGGATTTCATGATCGAGCCATATCAGGTCGTGGAAGCGCGCAGCTGGGGCGCCGACTGCATCCTGATCATCATGGCGATGCTGGACGACGACCATGCCCGGGCGCTGCTGGACGAAGCCGCGCGCTGGGAGATGGACGCGCTGGTCGAGGTACATGACGAAGCCGAACTGGAACGCGCGCTGGATCTGGATGCCGAAATGATCGGCATCAACAACCGCAACCTGAAGACTTTTGTCACCGACATGGGCGTGACCCTGAAACTGGCGGCCAAGGTACCCAAGGACGTGCTTGTGGTGGCCGAAAGCGGCATCAGCGCACCCGCCGACCTCAAGCGTCTGCACAGCGCCCATGTCACCGCCGTGCTGGTGGGCGAAAGCCTGATGCGCCAGAAGGACGTCACCGCCGCCACCCGCCTGCTGCTGGGCAACGGCTTCCAGTGACGGACAGCGATGGCAAGCCGCGCCGCTCGGCCGGCATGCGCGGCCATCCTTTGAATGCCGCGCCCGAACATCGGGACATATCCTCCACTGTTCCCGACAAGCCGCGCCCTGAACCCGAAGCCCCGGTGCGCGCATCCAGTTCACGCTTCGCCAGCCCGAAGGTCCTGATGGGCGAAGTCACCATGCCGCGCGGTCAGGAAATCGCGCAGCAGCGCGAGGGCTTCCGCGCCTTCATGCTGGCACGCCGTCTCAGCCCCACGGTCTGGGCCCGCGACGCCGGCATTCCCGCGGCGCAGATTCTGGGTTTCCTGGCTGGCACCACGCGCACCCTTCCGCAGACCAGCCTGGAAAAACTGGCGCGCGCCGCCAGGTGTGCCGTGCAGGATTTCTTCGCGTCCTGAAGAAAAAGGCGGCCCTTGCGGACCGCCCTTTCCGTCACGTCAGTCGTATTCGATCAGAAGGTGATCCAGACTCCGTTGCGCCAATAGCCCCGGGCCGAGTCATCGCGCCAGGCGCGATAGCGATAGCGGTCCCAGCGGTCGCGATCCCATGTCCGGTGGAAGTACCAGTCATCGGGATGATATTCGAACGTCACGCCAGGCCGGCTGTAGCGGGCTTCGGTGTGCCAGCAATCGCCTTCGCGGTTGCAGGCGATATAGGCGGAGGCTGGGGCAGCCAGCGCCATCAGTGCACCCGCGCCGGAGATGGCGCCCAGCAAAGCGGTTCTAATTTTCATGTGAAATCTCCTTCAATGCCCCAACAAAACGCCTAGCGGGAACTCCGAAGATTACGTTCCATGAAATGTTGCCAACCTTCGTGTCTGCGTTGACGGAGGGGGTGGAACTAAAGTAGAACAATTCGCGTATGTACCGGCTTTGTTCGCCGCCCCTTTCGGAGGGCTGGCGCAGCCTGGAGAGGGATAAGCGCATGCTGACTCGCAAGCAGTACGAACTTCTGATGTTCATCCATGAACGGGTGCGCGAAAGCGGCGTGCCGCCCTCTTTTGACGAAATGAAGGAGGCTTTGGACCTCAAGTCCAAGTCCGGCATCCATCGCCTGATCACCGCCCTGGAAGAACGCGGCTTCCTGCGCCGCATGGAAAAGCGCGCCCGCGCCCTGGAAGTGCTCAAGTTGCCCGACAACATGGCCGAGACCTTGCGTCCCGCCACCACCCGAAGCCAGGTCCAGCGCGCCGGCATCCGCCATGGCCGGGGCGGCGATATCCGCCTGGCCGATACCCGCTCGCCTGCCCCGCGCCGCAGCTATGGCGAAGGCGGCGAAGGCGCCGTCAATGTGCCCCTGGTCGGGCGCATCGCGGCCGGCACCCCGATCGAGGCGCTGCAGAACAAGGTCAGCGACATCCCCGTGCCCGGCGGCATGCTGGGAAAGGGCAGTCACTATGCTTTGGAAGTGACCGGCGACTCCATGATCAATGCCGGCATCCTGGACGGCGATACCGTCATCATCCAGGAATCCGATACCGCCAACACCGGCGAGATCATCGTCGCGCTGGTGGACAATGAAGAAGCCACCCTGAAGCGCCTGCGCCGCCGCGGTGACTCCATCGCGCTGGAAGCGGCGAACCCGGCATACGAGACCCGCCTGTATGGCTCCGACCGCGTCAAGGTCCAGGGCAAGCTTGTCGGGCTGATCCGGCGGTATTGAGGACATACGAAAAGCCCCGCAGCATGCTGCGGGGCTTTCGAACAGGCGCTGGACGCGACCCTATTCGCGGGTGGTCTTTTCCGGGATTTCGGCTTCGGGGCCGTTCAATAAAATCAACCGTAGGTGTGTTTGATACCTAATGCCGAGCTGAGCCATTGGCCGGGGCGGAAATCGCCGCCAGCCCGCAACGCCACCCGGATGCGACGCGGCAGCGATGACAGCGCGCCGGAACGAACTTCATCCAGCACAACCCGCACACCCTTCTCGCGCGGCTCCAGGCTGGCGATGCGCGCCGTCAGATGCGCCACCACCGCGTGATCCAGCACCGGCGTCGCCACCGCCTCTTCGCGCAGCTTGGCCAGGCCGAAGCCCAGCAGCAGCGCCGCCACCAACCCCAGCCGCCAATGCCATTTGATGGTGAGGGCCGCCGCGCCCAAGCCCAGGGCCAACGCGGCCCAGCCCAGCGCCGCCGGCGGCTCGGCCGGCAGCGCGAAATAGCCCGCCGCGCCGGCCCCCAGCGCCACCGCCAGCCACAAGGGCCAGCGGTCCCGTTCCGCCATCAGAAAGGTGTTTGCCAAGGCCCCCGCCCTGTCTTAAAGCCTCCCCACAATGTCACAAAAACCCGTCCTGCGCTTTGCGCCTTCGCCCACCGGCATGCTGCATATCGGCGGTGCCCGCACCGCCCTGTTCAACTGGCTCTATGCCCGGCACACCGGCGGCACATTCCTGCTGCGGATCGAGGATACCGACCGCGAACGTTCCACCCCCGAAGCGGTGGATGCCATCCTGAACGGCATGACCTGGATGGGCCTGGATTGGGACGGCGAGGTCACCTACCAGTTCGCCCGCGCGCCCCGCCACCGCGAGGTCGCCGAAAAGCTGCTGGCCGAAGGCAAGGCCTATCGCTGCTATGCCACCGCCGAAGAGCTGACCGCCATGCGCGAGGAACAGAAAGCCGCCGGCAAGCCCATGCGCTATGACGGCCGCTGGCGTGACAGGCAGGCGGGCTCTGCCGAAGAGGGCAAGCCCTCGGTGGTGCGGCTGAAGGCGCGCCAGACCGGCGAGACCATCGTCCATGACGTGGTGCTGGGCGATGTGCGGTTCGAGAATAGCCAGCTGGACGACATGGTGCTGCTGCGGTCCGACGGCACACCGACCTACATGCTGGCGGTGGTGGTGGACGATGCCGACATAGGCGTGACCCATGTCATTCGCGGCGCCGATCACCTGAACAATGCCGCCCGCCAGTTGCAGCTGATCGAGGCGATGGGCGCGGCCATTCCGACCTATGGCCACCTGCCGCTGATCAACGGCCCGGACGGCGCCAAGCTGTCAAAGCGCCACGGCGCGCTGGCGGTGGAGGCGTATCGCGACATGGGCTATTTGCCCGAGACCATGCGCAACTACCTGCTGCGGCTGGGCTGGAGCCATGGCGATGACGAGATCATCCCCACCGCCCAGGCCATCGAATGGTTCAACTTCGAGTCCATCGGCAAGAGCGCTGCGCGGATGGATTACAAGAAACTGGACAATCTCAACGGCCATTACATCCGCGAAACCGCCGACGCCACCATGGTGGCGGAAGTCACCGCGTTCCTAGCCCGCGAAAAGCGCACCTTGTCCATGACCGCGCGCCAGCGCCTGGAAACGGCCATGCCCTCGCTGAAGGAGCGCGCCAAGACCCTGGTCGAACTGATCGCGGGCGCCGAGTTCCTGTTCACCGACGGGCCGCGCACCCTGGATGCAGCGGCGGACAAGCTGCTGCCCCCCGAAGCACGCGCCGCCCTGGCTGCCGCGCTGCCGGCTCTGGAGGCCACAGACTGGACCGGACCGGCGCTGGAAGCGGCCGCCCGGGCCCATACCGAAGCCGCCGGCGTGAAGCTGGGCCAGGTCGCCCAGCCCCTGCGCGCGGCCCTGACCGGGAAGGCCTCTTCGCCCCCCCTGTTTGAAATGTTGGCACTCCTGGGCCGCGAAGAATCCCTTATCCGATTAAGGGCTTACGCCGGTTGATGAAATAGTCGCCGGGTCCATCCAAGGCAGGTGACGAGGCCATAAAAGCCCGTCATATTGCACCGCAAGAAAACGGGAAATGGGGATTTCACGATGCGCGAAAGCAAGATCAAGCCGGAAGGCAAAGCCAAGCTCACCTACGAGGGCAAGGAGTTCGAATTCCAGGTGTACAGCGGTACCCAGGGTCCGCACGCCATCGACATCCGCAAGCTCTACGACCAGGTGGACGTGTTCACCTACGATCCGGGCTTCACGTCAACGGCCTCGACCGAATCCAACATCACCTTCATCGATGGCGACAAGGGCGTTCTGCAGTATCGCGGCTATTCCATCGGCGACCTGGCGGAACATTCCAGCTTCCTGGAAAGCTGCTACCTGCTGCTGTATGGCGAACTGCCGAACCAGAGCCAGATGGAGAAATTCAACTACGCCATCACGCACCACACCATGGTGCATGAACAGCTTGCGACCTTCTTCCGGGGGTTCCGCCGCGACGCCCATCCGATGGCGATCATGTGCGGCGTGGTCGGTGCGATGGCGGCCTTCTATCACGACTCCACCGACATCACCGATCCGCGCCAGCGCGAAATCGCCAGCCACCGGCTGATCGCCAAGATGCCGACCATCGCGGCCATGGCGTACAAGTACCATGTCGGACAACCCTTCGTGTATCCGCGCAACGAACTGTCCTTCACCGACAATTTCCTGCGCATGTGCTTCTCGGTCCCGGCCGAGGACTACAAGATCAACAAGGTGCTCTCCAAGGCGCTGGACACCATCTTTATCCTGCACGCCGACCACGAACAGAACGCCTCGACCTCGACCGTGCGCCTTGCCGGTTCCTCGGGTGCCAATCCGTTTGCCTGCATCGCAGCCGGCATTGCCTGCCTGTGGGGTCCCGCACATGGCGGCGCCAACGAAGCGGCGCTGAAGATGCTGGAAGAAATCGGCACCGTGGACCGCATTCCCGAATACGTCGCCAAGGCCAAGGACAAGACCAGCGGATTCCGCCTGATGGGCTTTGGCCACCGCGTCTACAAGAACTATGATCCGCGCGCCAAGGCGATGCAGATTCAGGCCCATGCGGTGCTGGACGAGCTGGGCCTGCACGACGACCCGCTTTTGAAGGTGGCGATCGAGCTGGAAAAGGTTGCGCTGACCGATCCCTATTTCATCGAGAAGAAACTCTATCCCAACATCGACTTCTATTCGGGCATCACGCTGAAGGCGCTGGGCTTCCCCACCTCCATGTTCACCGTGCTGTTCGCCCTGGCCCGCACCGTGGGCTGGATCGCGCAATGGAAGGAAATGCTGGAAGATCCGCACCAGAAGATCGGCCGTCCGCGTCAGGTCTATACCGGCCCGACCGAACGCGCCTATGTGCCGATGACAAAGCGGACGTAATTACGTCTTTTCGACGAAGTCGAGCAGAACACGGGCGGCGCGCAGGGACGGGGGTTCATCCCCCTCACCCAGCAGCCGCCCGAAGTCTTTCATGGCTTCGATCTGTGCCCCGCGCGCGCTGTCATCACCGAACAGCTTGGCCACCGCCGTCGCCAGATTCTCCGGCGTGGCACGCCGCTGCAGGAATTCGGGTACCGCCTCGCGGTCCAGCAGGATGTTGATCAAGGTGATGTACTTCACCGTCATCAGGAACCTGGACAGGAAATAGGTCAGCCCGCCGACACGATAGCCCACCACCATCGGCGTGTGCGCCAGCGCCAGCTCCGCCGTCACCGTGCCGGATGCCGCCAGCGCCACATTGGCGGCGTCGAAGGCGGCATATTTGTCGGCCTCGCCTTCCAGGATATGGAGCGGTGTGGGCCAGTTCGCGGTGGCGGCACGCACCTTGTCTGCCACATGCGGCACGGTTGGCAGCACCGTCACCAGCCCGGGGATGAGACCGGCCAGCAGGCTGACTGCGCCATGGAACACCGGCAGGATGAAACGGATCTCGCTGGTGCGGCTGCCCGGCAGCAGCGCCAGCAGCGGCGCGTCCGGCGCGATGCCCAGGCGCGCGCGCAAGACATCGCCGCCACTGACCTTTGCGGCACGCTCGATCACCGGATGGCCGACAAAGGCGGCTTTCAATCCGAATTTTTCGAAGAACGGCACCTCGAAAGGAAACAGCGCCAGCACCAGGTCGAAATAGCTCGCCATGGCCTTGGCACGATAGGCGCGTGACGCCCAAACCTGGGGGGCGACATAATCCACCGTGGGAATGGAGGGCGTGCGCTTCTTGATGCCCCGCGCCACCCGGTGGGTAAAATCAGGACTGTCGATCACCACCACGGCATCGGGTTTGGTTGTGACCGCAAATTCCACAGCCCGCTTCACCCGCCGCAGGATGGCGGGAATGGCCGGCACCACCTCGCGCAGGCCCATCACGGCGGTAGTATCCAGCGGATAAAGGCT
>CAIUTH010000111.1 GCA_903902075.1 uncultured Alphaproteobacteria bacterium | reverse complement strand
TGCGGAGTGGGCTTTTGTTGACTTATCCGTCAATCGCGGGCTGTCCATGACCTTGCTAAAGTTTCTGTCTCGCCGCTCCCTGTGGATCGCGCTGCCTGCGGGTGTGGCGACGACTTTTGTTGCAGTGCAGCACCTTGTGGCGCAGACGCCCGCACAATCCGCTGAAGCGGTGCAAGCTTCCTTTACTACGATCGCCCGCCCTTTTCTCGATAAGAACTGCATGGGATGCCACAAGGGTGACACCGCTACCGCGGGCCTTCGGGTCGACCGGCTGAGCGGGGGCATGGAAGAAAGCCAGATGGAGACCTGGGAGCGGGTCTATCGCCGCATCAGCAAAGCTACCATGCCGCCTGCCGCTGCCCACCAGCCCAGCGCCGCCGAGCGCGCGCAGATGGTGGCGTGGATGGACCTGGCCTTCGCCTTCGCCCGCACCCGGCCGGCGCCTAAGAACGGGCTCGTGCGCCGCCTGACGGTGGCACAGTACCGCAACACTCTGCGCCAGTTGCTGATGCTCGACGACGATGTCGCCGAAGCCCTGCCGCCCGATGCGGTGTCAAAGGAAGGCTTTGTTAACAACCAGGAACGGCTGGAGCTTTCACCTTCGCAGACCGAAACCTATTTCGAGATTGCAGACCGGGCGCTCAGTCGTGTCATTGCCGATCCGAAGCAGAAGCCGACCATCGAGAATTTTCGCCTCGACTTCGGTGCAGGCATCAACAAGGATCCCATCCGTGATCGGCTGATCCTGGGCCCCAACAGTTTCCTGCTTGAGCCGGAAAACTTCACGGTCACTCAGCTCACGCCCATAAAGTCTTTCGCCTTCAAACCCTTTGCGATTCAGACGAAGCTACGCTTCGTGGAAGGTTATCTTGGCAACGCCTCGGTTCGCGGCTGGCGGGAGTACAACAGCATCTACCACGCCGTGTTCGCGGATTTCCGCGGCAGCAACGGCTATCCCAAGGGTGAGGGTTGGGATTCGGTGCCGCAGGGCCTCTTGTTGCGCCCGGCAATTCCCAGCGAGAACGCTAACGGCTCGGAAGGATTCGGACCCAAGGCCAACTTCAAGATTGCCGTACGTGAATTGCCCGCCGATGGCCGCTTCCGCGTCACCGTCACTGCAGTCAAATATGATGACGGCCTGCTGCTGGACCCGGGCGCTGTCTCGCCGGTTCAAAATGCAAGCTCCGTAACGGTCACCGACAAGGCGCCTATAGCTCACATCGCTAAAGCCGGCGTCTATCAAGTGGATGTCTATCACCAGGACGCCGAGACCCCTCCTGCCGCGGACAGCTCACGCCTGGCCGAGGGCTTGGTCGGCAATTGGAACCTGGATGGGCCCGGTCTCGGTTGGAAGCTACGCGGCGAAACGGTCGCAGTGGCGACCCCCTTCGGCACCGGCATCCATTTCGGCTCGGAACTAGATGGGGTCGTCGTGCCCTATGCCGATAATTTGAACGTCGGGATCGACGATTTCACCGTCAGCGGCTGGGTGAAGGTGGGGGGCGGCCGCACGGCGGGCATCATCAGCTCCAGACGCGAAAACGGCCCGGGCTGGGCGGTGGAAGTGAACAATTCCGGCGCCGTCCAGTTGCTGACCTATGGCCCCGAAGGCAAGTCCAACGGCCGGGTGATCAGCGACAATCATGTGATGCTTGGCACCTGGCAGCATCTGACGGTGGCAGTGGGGCGTGGACCGGGCCATGCCCGCATCTATGTCGATGGCGTGCTGGTCGGGCGCGGCACCATCGGATCGGCTGATCTGGGCGCCAAAAACGATTTGCTGATCGGCGCCAGTCCTGGCCTGGAATCCTATGTCGGTGACTTAGACGAATTCCGCATGTACCGCCGCGCCCTGCAACCGGCGGAAATCCGCGCCCTTGCCGCACCTCCGGCGGAATTGTCCAAATCGTCGGCTCCGGGTCCGGGTTCGGTAGCGCCCCCCGCACCCGAGGTGCATTTGGCCATCGGCGATCGCCAGTTCACCGGCAGCTTGCAGCAACCGGCATTTCTGGTGGTGCGCCTGAAGGACGGCGATATGCCGGTCATCGCCGGCGTTGGCACGGTGCACCGGGCTGCAAAGGTGGTGCTGACGCCGCTGGAAATTTCGGATCTGGCCTATCGGCGCTTTGTCGCGTTCGAGAATCGCGAGCCGCGGATCGGGCTGTATCTCGGGTTCCGGCGCGACTGCGGCGAGACCATGCTGCAAGTGGGCACGGCCCAGGATGTTGCGGGCACCAGGCTGCGCCGCTATGTCTTTGAAGGCGCCATGCGCAACTTCCCGAACCCGGACGTGGATTCCAGCGACGGCAATTACATCTCCGGCATTCGCCAGATCGGCGTGCGTAGCGAATACAGCGATAGCCGCGACATGCCGCGGCTGCTGATCCGGTCCGTGGCGTTCGAGGGGCCCTATTATGACCATTGGCCGGCGCCGGGTTACAGGAACCTCTTTGGTACGGCCACAGGAGGCGACGCGCAGGCGCGCGACATCATCCGGCGCTTTGCCACCCGCGCTTTCCGCCGCCCCGTGACGGCAGACGAGGAAAAGTCTCTGTATGCTGTCTACCGCACGTCAGCCGCGTCTGGCCGCGATTTCCGCGACAGCGTGAAAGATGCGCTGACGGTGACACTGACCATGCCGCAGTTTCTATTCCTGGTGGAGAAAAGCGCCACGCCGGCGCCCGAGCCGCTGGATGGCTACGAACTGGCTTCTAAGCTTTCCTACTTCCTGTGGAATGGGCCGCCCGACAAGCGCCTGCTCCAACTTGCCGCGGCGGGGACGTTGCACGGCCAGCTCGATAGCGAAGTCCGACGCATGACCGCGGATCCGAAATTCAACGGTTTCCTGATGGACTTTGTCCCTCAATGGTTGAACCTGGACAAATTCCAGGTCGTGGAGCCGGATCACCGTCAGTTTCCCGACCTGACCCATGTCATGCGCGGCAACCTGATGCGGGAGCCGGTGGAATATGTCCGTTACCTTATCACTAACAATCTGCCGGTTCGCAATTTGGTCGCATCGGACTTCATCGTCGCAAATGAACCGGTGGCCAGCTATTACGGGCTGGAAGGCATGGTCAACAGCGGCTTTCAGTTCGTCGCCATCAAGCCGAAGCGCCAGGACCTCGGTGGGGTTCTTACCGAAGCTGCGATACTCTCCGGCCTGTCGGACGGCCGAGAATCCAACCCCGTGCGGCGCGGCGCCTGGCTGGCCCGTAAGATCGTCGCCGAGCCACCGCCGAATCCGCCGCCGAATGTTCCGCCGCTGCAGGATGACGGCAAGAGTTTGACCTTGCGTCAGCGGATCGAGCAGCACCGTAGCGCGCCCGCCTGCGCTTCCTGCCACATCAGGATCGACCCATGGGGAATCGCGTTCGAGCAATACGATGCCGGCGGCCGGCTCAAGAAGACTGTCGTGGACGCGCACAGCACCTTGCCCGACGGCAGCAAAGTCGCCGATGTTAATGGTCTGAAGGAGTATCTGGCTGGCACAAGGGCAGACCAGGTCGCCTTTAGTGTCCTGCAGTACCTGACCACCTATGCGGCAGGGCGCAGCTTGACCTATGCTGAGCTTGATCAGCTAAAGCATGGCAGCCGGAAGCTTAAGGAAGGTGGCTATCGCATGCAGGACATGATTCGGTATGTAGCCGCGAGCCCAATGCTCCTGGAGAAATAGTGAGGGGACCATGAGCAAATTCCGACTCGACCGTCGCGCCTTCCTCTATGGCACGGGCGGCATTGCGCTCGCTCTTCCCGCGCTGGACGCCATGGGTGAAGAGGTTACCGGCCAGGTGCCACGGCGGTTCTGCGCCGTTTATACCGCCAACGGCATGTCGCTGCCACGCGCCGAGCACGACATTCCGGAATGGGCCTGGTTTCCGCGGCAGGACAAGGGCGGTGGTCTCATCTACAGCAAATCCACCGAACCACTGCTGTCGTTCCGCGACCAGATCAGCTTCATGGGCGGCCTTTACCACGTCAACGGGCCCAAGAACGATCCGCATCTCTGTTCGGACATGTGGTTGACGGGGGCGGCGTTCCAGAATGCCCGCCCCGGGACCTTCAATACCGTATCGCTCGACCAGATCGTCGCCGAGCATACCAAGCAGTCATGCCGACTGCCGTCACTGGTCCTGTCGGTGGATGGCGGCACCGGTTACATGTCGCGTACGGCAACACTGTCCTATGGTCTGGATGGCAGCCCGGTGCCGGCCGAAAATAATCCACGGCGGATCTTCAATCGTCTGTTTCGCGCCGATGCCGGCGCGCGCGACGCTGAGCATGCCGAGCTGCAGCGCCGCATCAAGCTGGTCGATGCCGTCAACGCCTCTACCAAGAGCCTGGCCGGGAAGCTGGGGCAAACCGACCGGGCCCGGATGGACCAGTACATGACTTCCTTGAACGAGGTCGAAACACGCCTGGCCGCCAATGAGCGCTGGATCGATGTTCCGATCAAGCAGCAGGATTATTCAAAGCTCAACCTCGATGCCACCAACGATGTCGAACCCGGCGAATTTTACCGGACAATGTATGAACTTATCGCGCTCGCCTTTGACGCCGACATTACCC
>CAIUTH010000110.1 GCA_903902075.1 uncultured Alphaproteobacteria bacterium | reverse complement strand
TAACCCTGGTCAGCATTGCGGCCTGCGCGGTACTGCTGCAAAGCATGAGCCAGCGCCGCGTCTCGACCGATCCGGAAAACACCGGGCACGTCTGGGACGAGGATCTGGTCGAGAACAACAATCCACTGCCGCGCTGGTGGATCTGGCTGTTCTGGATCACCATCGTTTTCGGACTGGGCTACCTGTGGGTCTATCCCGGCCTTGGTACCTGGGCGGGCGCCTGGAAATGGACTTCCACGGGGGCCTACCAGCAGGAAATGAGCAAGGCCGAGCAGGATCTGGCGCCGCTCTACGCCAAGTTCGCCGGCAAGACCATTCCCGAGCTCGCGGCAGATGCACAGGCGCAAGCGGTGGGGCAGCGATTGTTCCTGAACTATTGCGCGCAATGCCATTCGTCCGATGGCGCAGGCAGCAAGGGCTTTCCCAACCTGACCGACCGCGACTGGCTGCATGGCGGTGACCCCGAGGTCATCAAGCTGAGCATCCTCAATGGCCGCACCGGCGTGATGCCGCCCTTGGGCGCAGCGCTGGGCGCTGAAGGCGTCAAGGATGTCGCACACTATGTGCGCTCCCTGTCCGAACTTACTGTCGATGGTTTGCGCGTGAACCGCGGTAAGGTTCTTTTTGCGCAGACCTGCGCCGCCTGTCATGGCGCCGACGGCAAGGGCAATCCGGCGCTGGGTGCACCGAACCTTACCGACAAGACCTGGCTGTATGGCTCATCGGAGGCCATCATCATCGAGACCGTAAGCAAGGGCCGCATCAATGTCATGCCGGCACATAAGGACTTTCTTGGTGAGGCGCGCGTCAATGTCTTGGCCAGCTATGTGTATGGTCTGTCCCATCCGGAAGTAAAGCAGCAATGAGCGTGAGTGCAGTACGGGCGAGGCGCGATGAATGACAAGCAAGGAAATCAGCGCGATGAACCGCCCGCACAGCCGCTGATATTTCATCCGCCTGCATCTCAGGCGGACGCTTCGGGGGACGCTTCTGCGGGTCAGGACGGCAACACCCTCGAGCAGTCTCTGTATGAGATCCGTCGCAAGATCTACCCGCGCGCAGTATCTGGCTGGTTTTCCAGCTGGCGCCTGACCTTGATCATTGTCACCCAGGTTGCGTTCTATGGCACGGCCTGGCTGCAATGGAACGATCGTCAGGCCGTGCTGTTCGATCTCGCGGCCCGCAAGTTCTACATCTTCGGGGTGGTGTTCTGGCCGCAGGACTTTATTTACCTGACGGCGCTACTGATCGTCTCGGCGCTGTCGCTGTTCCTCTTTACCGCCGTGGCCGGTCGGCTCTGGTGCGGCTATGCCTGTCCGCAGACCGTGTACACCGAAATCTTCATGTGGATAGAGCGCAAGGTCGAAGGCGACCGCGCGGCGCGCATGCGCCTCGATGGCGAGGCCGCCAGCGCGGGCAAGTACGGCAAGAAGGCACTCAAGCACTTCCTGTGGATCGCGCTGGCCCTGTGGACCGGCTTTACCTTCGTTGGCTATTTCACGCCCATCCGCGACCTGTCGCGTGAAGTGGCGGCACTGGCGCTGGGGCCCTGGGAGACGTTCTGGCTGCTGTTCTACAGCTTTGCCACCTATGGCAACGCCGGCTGGATGCGCGAGCAGGTATGCAAGTACATGTGTCCCTATGCGCGCTTCCAGAGCGCCATGTTCGACCAGGACACCCTGATCGTCACCTACGACAAGGCGCGCGGTGAACCGCGCGGTTCCCGGAGCAAGAGCATCGCGCGTGACGAGCTTGCAGCGCGCGGCCTTGGTGACTGTGTGGACTGCGGCATCTGTGTGCAGGTCTGCCCGACTGGAATCGACATCCGCAATGGGCTGCAGTACGAATGCATCGGCTGCGCCGCCTGCATCGACAGCTGCAACCAGGTCATGAAAAAGCTGAACTATCCGCCCGGGCTTATCCGTTACTCGACGGAAAACGCGCTGAAGCACGGCTGGAGTTTCGGCCAGATGTTCGCGCGCGTGCTGCGGCCGCGCGTGCT
>CAIUTH010000109.1 GCA_903902075.1 uncultured Alphaproteobacteria bacterium | reverse complement strand
CCCATCACCTACCGCGTAAAAGGCGTGCAATATGTGGCTGTTGGCGCCAATGGCTGCCACTCCCAGGAGACCCAGATGAAGCGGGAAGGCCGGCCGGTTTTTGGTGACACTATTGCGATATTCGCATTGCCGCATTAGAAACACGCCAACGTAATGTCTCAAAAAAAAGACACCGGGAACGCTTACTAGGGGAAAATACCATGTTCTTTGATGCCAATTCGGGCAGCGCGAAGCGCCGCCTGGCGCTTTCCAGCAGCACCGCCGTACTGGCCATGCTGGTTTCTGCTCCGGCCTTTGCGCAGGACCAGGGCGTCGAATCGGTAACGGTCTCGTCCTCGCGTATTATGAACGCGGGCTTCGAGGCGCCGACCCCCACCACGGTGATCAGCTCGGCGGACCTGGAGAAGCAGGCCAACGCCAACGTCTTCACCACCATCACCCAGCTTCCCTCGCTGATGGGCTCGACCGGCACGACGGTCGGCAACGGCGGTTCGTCCAACGGCGTCAATGGTATCTCCGCGCTCAACCTGCGCGGCATCGGTACCCAGCGTAACCTGGTCCTGATCGACGGCGAACGCATCATCCCGACGAACATCACAGGCGTGGTGGACATCAGCCAGTTCCCGCAGATGCTGATCCAGCGCGTGGACGTGGTGACCGGTGGTGCTTCGGCCTCCTGGGGCTCCGACGCCGTGTCCGGCGTTATCAACTTCATCTTCGACAAGAAGTTTGAAGGCTTCAAGATGAACGTCAACGGCGGCATTTCCAACTATGCCGACGATGAAAAGGCGCAGTTCCAGTTCGCGGCCGGTACCCACTTCCTCGGGGGCCGCGCGCACATCGAAGTTTCCGGCGAATTCACCAGCGAAGCGGGCGTCAACTCCCTGAATGGCGCGCGCAAGTGGTGGCAGAATCCGCAGCAGCTGCAGATGTTCAGCGCCGCCCAGTGCCAGCCCAATGGCTGCCCCGGCGGTTCGCCGCAGTGGATCAATGGTCTGCATGGCAAGAACGTTCTTTGGGCCTATGGCGGCATGATCACCCGCGGTCCGCTGCAGGGTACCCAGTTCGGCGCCAATGGCGTGCCGTCCCAGTTCGATTACGGCTATGGCTATAACGGCCTGCCGGCGACCCCCAACCGCACTGCGGCGGGCGGCACCAACAACTGCTCCTCCGGCGGTTACTGCTTCGGCGGTGATCTGGCCGGTGCCCAGGGTGGCTACAACTCGATCGTGGCGCGCCTGGTGCGCGGCAACGCGTTTATGCGCCTGTCCTACGATCTGACCGACAAGATCCAGCTCTATGGCAGCGCGATCTACAGCGAGGTCGTGACCTGGGACAAGCCGACCCAGTCCTTCTTCAAGTCGGACAACCTGTCGGTCGGTTGCGACAACCCCTTCCTGCCCACCAGCGTTGCCCAGGCGTGCTTGGCCAATAACGGCCAGACCGCTGCCTACAACAGCCAGTTCACCAGCATCGTGCAGCCGGTGGGTGGCATCGCCGGCACCAGCGGCAGCGTGTATGCGCCGTCCGCTACCGATATCGCCAGTGGCCCGCAGGGCGGCTTTGTCTCCAACGGCTTCTCCACCGGCTACACCGCCGGCAAGATGCAGTATGGCGCCCAGAACTCGGTGCTGCAGAACGTCGAGAACTACAACAACCGCACCACCCGCCGGTACGTCCTGGGCGCGGAAGGTTCGTTCAACCTGTTCGACACCGACTGGGCCTTCAAGGCTTATGGCCAGCATGGCGAAGTGGACTTCCACAACACGCTCGAAAACATCCTGATCACCCCCTACTACAACGCCGCGATCGACGCGGTGCAGGTGACCGCCAACAACCAAACCGCCTTCCCGGGCGTTCCGGTGGGCAGCATCATCTGCCGTTCCGTCGCGGCCCGTTCCGTGGGCTGCCAGCCGCTGAACATAATCGGCACCACCGGCGCCTCGCCGGCCGCTCGCAGCTTCGTGCAGGGCCTCAATGCCGATGGCAGCAGCACTGGCGCCAATGGCCGCGATCCGACCCAGACCGTCCGCACGCGCCAGGAAGTGATCGACGTCGGCGTTTCCGGCGCGCCCTTCTCGACTTGGGCCGGCAAGGTGGACATCGCCACCGGCTTCCAGTTCCGCGAAGAAGCGCTGACCGGCATGAGTGATTGCGCCTCTCGCGGCAATTGCGCCAACGAAGTGTTTGACGGCGTCCAATACGGCCCGGCCGGCAACCCGCTGCTCAATGCCGGAAGCACCATCAACGGCCAGGCCTTCCCGCCCGCCGCGCCCAACTGGTATGCCGGCAATTTCCAGCCCGCTCGCGGCTACTTCCACGAATGGGAAACCTTCGCCGAAGTGAACGTCCCGCTGCTGAATGATGCGGACTGGGGCACTATCAACACCAACCTGGCGGGCCGTTACACCCATTACAGCACTTCGGGTGATGTCGAGACCTGGAAGGTGG
>CAIUTH010000108.1 GCA_903902075.1 uncultured Alphaproteobacteria bacterium | reverse complement strand
CCGGCGTCAGCCATCTTGGTGCTGATGGTTTCACCCAGACCACCCATGCCGCCGGTCACTACCGCCACTCTACTGGATCCCATGACTCCCCCATTTGCTGAGACTGTTTGGAACGCTGCCTTTGTGGCTAGCGCTCCAAAGCCAATGCAACTCCCATGCCACCCCCGATACACAGCGAGGCGAGCCCGCGCCTGGCATCGCGGCGAATCATTTCGTACAACAGCGTCACCAGGATGCGGCAGCCGGAGGCGCCGATCGGATGCCCCAGGGCAATGGCCCCGCCATTGACGTTGATCTTCGAGGTATCCCAGCCCATCTGCTTGTTCACCGCCATGGCCTGCGCGGCGAAGGCCTCGTTGATCTCCATTAGATCCAGGTCGGAATGCTTCCAGCCGGCCTTGGCAAGGCACAGTTGCGACGCAGGTACCGGGCCCATGCCCATGATCTTGGGGTCGACACCGGCCGATGCGTAGGCCTTTATTTTCGCCAGCGGCTTGAGGCCCAGTTCATCGGCTTTTTTCGCCGACATCATGATCACCGCCGCAGCGCCGTCGTTGATACCCGAGGCATTGCCCGCGGTCACCGAACCCGCCTTGTCGAAGGCTGGCCGCAAAGCCGCCAGTGATTCGGCCGTGGTGCCTGCCTTGGGATACTCGTCGGCATCAAAGGACAGCGCAGGTCCTTTGCGCTGAGGGATTTCGATCGGGATGATCTCGTCCTTGAACTTTCCAGCCTTCTGCGCCGCTTCGGTCTTTTGCTGGCTGGCGGCGGCGAACGCGTCCTGTTCTGCGCGTGAAATGCCGAACTGCCTGGCCACATTTTCGGCGGTCACACCCATGTGATAGTTGTTGTAGACATCCCACAGGCCGTCCACGATCATCGAGTCGATCAGCTTTGCATCGCCCATGCGGAAGCCGTCGCGCGAGCCCTGCATCAGGTGCGGCGACAGGCTCATGTTCTCCTGGCCGCCCGCAATGACAATCTCGGCGTCGCCGGCCTTGATCGCCTGTGCCGCCAGATGCGTTGCCTTGAGGCCGGAGCCGCAAACCATGTTGATGGTCATGGCCGGGACCATGTCGGGCAGACCCGCCTTGAGTGAAGCCTGCCGCGCACCGTTCTGTCCGATGCCTGCTGTCAGAACCTGACCCAGGAGGACTTCGGAAATCTGATCCGGCTTGATACCGGTCTTTGCCAGCAATGCCCGGATGACATGCGCCCCGAGTTCCGCGGCCGGAATTTTCGATAATGCGCCGCCGAATTTGCCGATGGCAGTACGCCCCGCCGACACGATTACTACTTCAGTCATGTGCTTCTCCTGTTCAAATCGTCCGCTGATTCGGACTACCCGCCAATTGCCAGTCTGTGCAGCGCGGGTTGCGCTTTCATACTACCCGCTCTCTGACGTAGCGTCCCGGTGCCGCTTCGATTGGCTTGTGTCCCTTGCCGCCCAGGCGCTTTTTCGCCTTGATCGTCTTGCCGCCATAGCCAGCCAGCCAGGCGCTCCAGTCTCGCCACCAGCTGCCCGGCTGCTCCTTCGCAGTCTTGAGCCATGCCTCCGGGTCGGCCGGCAGGTTCTGGCCGGTCCAGTAGCTGCGGCGGTTTCTTCCCGCCGGGTTGACCACACCCGCGATATGTCCGCTGGCGCCCAGCACAAAGCGCATGTCCCCCTTGAGCAACCCGGTGGAACGGTAGGCACTGCGCCAGGGCACGATATGGTCCTCACGGGTCGCCAGCACATAGGCCGGCATGCGCAGCCGTCCGAGGTCGACCGGCTGGCCAAGCATGGTGAGTTTTCCAGGCACGCGCAGATTGTTTTCCAGATAGGTATT